>NZ_JBHYGF010000162.1:1021-8582 GCF_051859145.1 Dyadobacter sp. | reverse complement strand
AAAAACCTTGAAAAATAAAGGGGAACTATCCTGCGGCACAGAAATTTAGCCCGTTGCTTTTTCATCATGACATTTTTCAAAATGGATCAGCAAACAAAATCGATTTCCGACCCGGGAAAGCTGGGTTTATATGCAATTGCCGCAGTGGGTCTCATTGCCGCAGCCAGGAGTGTGTACAAGCGGGTTACCCGTTATGATTTTACCGGAAAGACGGTCATTATTACCGGCGGTGCCCGGGGCCTGGGGTTACTGCTGGCGCGTGGACTGGCAAGAAAGGGGGCTAATCTGGTGATATGTTCACGGAACCCGGAGCAGCTTAAAGACGCTGAAACTGAACTGCACGGACTTGGCGCGCATGTACTTGCAGTTACAGCTGATTTAAGCCAACAGCAGGATGCCCGGCAAGTAGTAGCGGCGGCAGTCGAAAAATTTGGATCCATTGATGTGTTGATCAACAATGCAGGTACGATGATCGTTGGTCCGCAGGAATCAATGGAGATCCAGGATTACAAAAAAGCAATGGACGTAAATTTCTGGGCGGCATTGTACATGGTTAAAGCTGCATTGCCGCATCTGAAACAATCCGAAGGCCGGATCGCCAACATCTGCTCTATTGGCGGAAAGATTTCAGTACCGCATTTGTTGCCTTATAGTGTCAGCAAGTTTGCCATGGTAGCATTGTCGGAAGGTTTGCACGCCGAATTGAAACGGGATAAAATTATGGTCACAACTGTGATACCCAATCTAATGCAGACCGGCAGTACCAAAAATGTATTTGTAAAAGGTGATCAGGAAGCCGAATACGCGTGGTTTAAAACAATGGCGTCTTCTCCGTTATTTTCACAAAAAGCGGAGAAATCGGCGGCGCAGATTATCGAAGCGATTGAATATGGAGAAAATGAAGTAATACTAACTGCAAGTGCAAAGCTGGCAGTGGCATTGCAGGGCGCTAACCCGGGGCTTGTTTCTGCACTTTCGGCTTCGGTAAACAATTTTATGCCCAAAATGACAGAGGATGGTTTCGAAACCAAAAAGGGTTCTGAGTCAGAATCTGAAATATCGGAATCCGAAATCAATTGGCGCACAGATAATGCAGCAGCAGCGAATAACGAACTTTAACCCGATCATGCTATGAAAAACGGCAATCTCCCCGAAGACCAATCACTGGTTCTTTTTACGGATATGAATGGAATTCCGCGCGAAGGGATTTATAAAAAAGGCTCAAAAGCTTTCGTGGAAGCAGTAGGCGACGAGGGGCCCGAAGATACAGGCAATATTTATCCTGAGGAAGATATCGTATCGTGGGAATACCTCGAAAAGCGCGATAAGCCTAATTCTGATATTATGGTGATTTTGTAAAACAATTATTCAAGTCAGCAAAAAGCACCTGGCAGTAATCTGCTAGGTGCTTTTTGGTATCTCACTGACGTACTCAACTCCCCATTTATATAGTTCGCTGATACTTGGTTCCAGCTTCTTTCCTTTTTCCGTTAAGGTATATTCCACTGTGGGTGGCACGGTTGCAAACACCTTCCTCTTAACGATTCCATTCTTTTCCATATTCTTCAATTCCTTTACCAGCATCCGGGTGTTTATTTTCGGTATAAGCCGCTCTAACTCGCTGAAACGCTTAGTGCCGGTGAATAAAGCGTAGATGATCGACATAGACCATTTTCCGCCAATTACTTCCAAAATCTCCTGCAAGGCGCAGCGCTCATTATTTTCTTTCATGTTTTTGTTTATCATAAGCTGCTGAATGTCTGTAAGTCTTTACTTGTTGTTATTACTATACAAAAGTGTTACTACTTTCAAAAGTAAAGTTACTGATTTTACTTTACAATCCATTTAAAACAAACAACATGGATACGATACTGAAAGGGCAGGTTGCATTGGTAACAGGCGGAACGAAAGGCATTGGTAAGGCCATTGCTGACCAATTAAGCAGCAGAGGTGCAGAGGTGGTAGTAACAGCGAGAACCGCACCTGCGGAAGATACAAACGGACAATATTTCATAGCGGCAGACCTCACACAACCCGCAAGTGCAGAAGCTATTGCCAGGGAAATCCTGGAAAAATATGGCAGGATTGACATCATTGTGAATAATGCAGGCGCAAATCTGGGGCCCGGCGGGGGCTTTAATGCATTATCAGACGAACACTGGTACAATGACTGGCAATTGAATTTTATGTCGGTCGTGCGGATTAACAAAGCGTTGTTGCCATCAATGATCAGTCAGAAAAGCGGTGTTATCATCAATATCTCCACAGGTGCCGCAAAACAGCCGATCTGGGAGATGACTATGTCCTACTCTTCTGCAAAAGCGGCATTGAATGCATATAGCAAAGCATTAGCCAGTGAACTCGGCCCGAAAGGTATACGGGTAAATGTAGTCTCGCCGGGTGTCGTCAAAACGCCATTAATGCTGGATTTCATCGAGAATATTGCAAAGTCTTCCAATATCACGTTTGACAATGCTTTTCAAGCCGTCATGGACAAAGTGGGCGTTCCGATCGGCAGAATGGCCGAGCCGGAAGAAGTTGCAAGTCTGGTAGCCTTCCTGGCTTCGCCGCAGGCAAAGTATATCACCGGAACCAACTATTCAGTCGACGGCGGTGCTTCTCCGACAGTTAGTCACTAATACAAAAAAGGACTTAGCTTAACCGGCTAAGTCCTTTTTTGTATTAGTGGGCCACCTGGGATCGAAGCGAATCGCCGCCCCGGCAGCCACCTACTGATTATGAGGCATAAAAAAGACCTAACTGTATGAGTTAAGTCTTCATTTCAAAGTGGGCCCACCTGGGATCGAACCAGGCACCTACTGATTATGAGTCAGTTGCTCTAACCGAATGAGCTATAGGCCCTTAACATATTTGTACTATCGCCTAGCGAACCAGGCACCTACTGATTATGAGCGGCCGCCGCGCGGTCAGTTGCTCTAACCGAATGAGCTATAGGCCCTATAACTATTAATTATGTCAGTTGCTCTAACCGACCGGGCAAACGCTTTGTGAGCTATAGGCCCAATTACTATTGATTATGTCAGTCGCTTTGATTGACCATCCAAACTTTCATTTGGAGTGCAAAAATAGCTAAACCGTGCAATTCTCCAAACGATACTGGCAAGAATAACTGCTTTTGTCCGTTGCTTCTTTTATTACTTTTGGGGAAAAAATTGGCTTTGAATAAAAGAAAGATAATTAACGATCCCGTTTACGGGTTTATCACTATTTCGTCTGATCTGCTCTATGACCTGGTAGATCACCCGTTTCTGCAACGACTTAGAAGAATCAAGCAGCTTGGGCTGGCTGATATCGTTTATCCCGGCGCGTTGCATACGCGCTTTCACCACGCACTTGGCGCAATGCACCTGATGGGGCAGGCACTCAAAGCTCTACAGGAGAAAGGGCACCTGATCTGGCAGTCGGAGCTTGAAGCGGCGCAGGCTGCTATCCTCCTGCACGACCTCGGCCATGGACCTTTTTCTCATGTACTTGAAAGCGTTATGCTGCCCGGCGTCGAGCATGAGGCAATTACGCTTTCGATGATGAAAGAGCTCAACAGGCAAATGGACGGACGATTGGATATGGCCATTCAAATGTTTAAAGGCACTTATCCCCGCCAGTTTTTTCACCAGATGATTTCCAGTCAGCTCGATATGGACCGGATGGATTACCTGAATCGCGATAGTTTTTACACCGGAGTTATCGAAGGTTCCATCGGCGCCGACAGGCTCATTAAAATGCTTGATATCAGCGGCGACGAACTGGTGGTAGAAGAGAAAGCACTTCTGAGTATAGAAAATTTCCTGCATGCACGCCGCCTGATGTACTGGCAGGTATATCTCCACAAAACACTCCTGAGTGCGCAGGCAATGCTGACTGTAATTCTCCATCGTGCCCGCGAGCTGGTGGCAAATGGCGCCAAATTGTTCGCGACGCCCGATTTTGAACAATTTTTACATAACAGGTTCACCATTGAAGATTTCGATTCAAAAGCGGGATTGACTCAGGCCTTCAACGGTTTGGACGATAATGACGTATGGGCTTCTGTGAAAGGATGGAAAACACACGAAGACCTGGTTCTTTCCGTTTTATGCAGGAAGCTGCTAGATAGGGACTTGTTTAAAATTCAGTTTTACGACGAAAAACCAGGTGATGAAGTGCTGGGTCCTCTCCGGGAACAACTCCGGAGCGCCGGTGTGAAGGATGCAGAAATGGACTATTTTCTGATCGAAGGTGAAACGGCCAACTCTGCTTACGAAAAGGAACAAGACCCGATCCGCGTAAAAATGAAGAATGGAAATTTGCTCGATATAGCCGCTGCATCAGATATTCCGACCATTGAAGCGCTGACTAAGATTGTACGCAAGTACTATGTATGTTGGGCTAAAAATGTATCTTTGCGTGGTTAGCAAGGATCATATCAAGAAGGAGCTGTCTGACTAATTTAAGCAACATACTCGAAACACATTAGCCGAAAAATATGAAATTTACTGTCAGCGAGATTGCCCAAATGCTTGATGGAACCATTGTTGGAGATGAAAAAATTACAATTGATTCGGCTGCTAAAATTGAAGAAGGGCGTCCGGGCTGCATCTCTTTTTTAGCCAATAGTAAATACGAAGCTTACGTTTATTCAACCGGATCTTCCGCGGTTATCGTTAACAAAGACTTTACTCCAAAGAAAGAAGTTACGGCTACATTAATCTACGTCGAAAACGCTTACACTGCATTTACAATTCTTCTTGAAGAATATCAGAAACGCCTTGCAAAGAACAAGTCGGGTATAGAACAACCCAGCTTTATCGGTGAAAATAGCCAGGTAGGCGCTGATGTTTACCGCGGTGCATTCTCCTATATAGGTAAAAATTGCATTGTTGGTGATCATGTTAAAATTCACCCCCACAGTTTTCTGGGCGATAATGTGACGATCGGCGATAACACGATAGTCCACCCCGGTGCACGTATTTACCAGAATACAATTGTTGGTAAAAACTGCGTGATCTCCGCCAATGCAGTAATCGGCAGCGACGGGTTCGGCTTTGCGCCGCAGACTGACGGAAGCTACAAAGCAATACCTCAGCTTGGCAATGTGATTATTGAAGACGATGTAAGTATCGGCTCCAATACAACGATCGATTGCGCTACCATGGGTTCAACCATTATCCGGCAAGGTGTCAAAATAGATAACCTGGTGCAGATTGCCCATAATGTAGAGATTGGAAAAAATACCGTAATTGCAGCACAGTCAGGTATCTCCGGATCTACTACGATCGGCGAACAATGTGTGATAGCAGGGCAGGTAGGAGTAGTTGGTCACATTTCAGTTGCAAATAAAACCAAGATCGGCGCACAAAGCGGACTTGGTAAATCGGTTAAAAAAGAAGGACTTTCTTTCTCAGGATCTCCTGCGCGGGATTTGAACGAACATCTGAGATCCATGGCGTTGGTAAGAAGGCTGCCTGAAATGGAAGAACGATTGAAAGACATCGAACGGAAGCAGGAAACATCTGACTTTCAATAGAATACTGCCGGTACCCCAACAAGCCTTTATGCAGAAAAGGATTTTATATAATGAACGAAAAACAACAAACCATTTCTAGGTCAGTATCCGTAACCGGAGTGGGTTTACATACAGGTGTAGTTGCGACGATGACCTTTGTTCCCGCGCCAGCTAACCACGGATATAAGTTCCAACGCGTTGATTTGCCAGATCAGCCCATTGTAGATGCCGATGTTGACAATGTAGTGGACCTTTCCAGAGGGACTACCATTGAGCAAAACGGCGCCCGCATTCACACAGTTGAACACACGCTCGCTGCTTTGGTTGGCTTACAGATCGACAATGTGCTTATCCAGCTTGACGGTCCGGAGCCTCCGATCATGGATGGTAGCTCCATTAAATTTGTGGATGCGATCATGGATGCAGGTATTGAGGAACAAAACGCGTACCGCAACTACTTTGAAGTTCCTGAATACGTACATTATATCAATAAAGAAAATGACACGGAGCTGGCAGCATTGCCGCTTTCGGATTACCGGCTGACGGTAATGGTTGATTACAATTCTACTGTAATCAGCAGCCAGCATGCTTCTTTGAATGATATTACGCTTTTCAAAGATGATATAGCCAAATGCCGCACTTTTGTGTTTTTGCATGAGCTGGAAGCATTGTACAAGCAAAACCTGATCAAAGGCGGCGACCTGACGAATGCGATCGTGATCGTGGACAGGGAAGTGCAGGATGGCGAGCTGGACCATTTGTCACAGCTTTTGAATAAACCAAAAGTGAGCGTCAACAAATCAAAAGGCATTTTGAATAATGTTGAGCTACATTATCCCAACGAAATGGCCCGGCACAAGCTGCTGGACCTGATTGGAGACCTTGCACTGGTAGGCCGCCCGATCAAGGCGCAGATCCTTGCTGCACGTCCCGGTCACGCTGCCAACGTAGCACTTGCCAAAAAGATCAAGAAACTGATCAAATCGGGCAAAGGGGATATACCACAATATGACCCCAACAAGGCACCGATATTTGACATCAATCAGATCGGCAACCTGCTTGCGCACCGCTATCCATTTCAGATGATCGACAAGATCATCGCATTGGATGAGAACAGCGTAGTGGGTGTTAAAAACGTGACCATCAATGAGCAGTTCTTTCTAGGACACTTCCCGGGAAATCCTGTAATGCCTGGCGTCTTGCAATTGGAAGCAATGGCGCAAACCGGCGGTATCCTGGTGCTTACGAGCGTTCCTGATCCTGATAATTACTGGCCCTATCTGATCGGTATAGATGCCTGCCGCTTCCGCCGTAATGTTTTCCCCGGAGATACAGTAATTTTCAAATGTGAATTTACATCTCCGATGAAAAGAGGTATTGTAAAAATGAGTGGCCGCGGCTATGTAGCCGGCCAATTGGTATGTGAAGCTGATATGATAGCAAGCCTGGTAAAGAAAAAATGACACCAACCACCTTAGCATACATTCATTCTGATGCGAAAATCGCCCAGAATGTTGAAATAGAACCATTTGCTATGATCCACGCCGATGTTGAAATCGGAGAAGGAACATGGATTGGTTCGCACGCCGTAATTAATTCCGGCGCAAGAATTGGTAAAAATTGTCGTATTTACCCCGGAGCGGTAATTTCAGCTACTCCGCAGGATTTGAAATACAACAATGAATACACACTCACAGTTATTGGTGACAACACAACGGTCAGGGAATATGCGACGATCAGCCGCGGGACCGAAGAGCACTGGAAAACGGTAGTAGGCTCCGACTGTCTTATTATGGCTTACGCGCATGTAGCGCATGACTGCCGGATTGGGAGCAATTGCATTATCGGTAACAATGTGCAAATGGCCGGTCACGTGCATGTGGGTGACTGGGCAATTGTAAGTGCATTAAGTGCTGTTCATCAATTTGTTAAAATTGGTGCGCACTCATTTGTGTCAGGTGCTTCGCTTGTCCGCAAGGATGTTCCTCCATTTACCAAAGCCGCCCGCGAGCCGATTTCTTACGTAGGTATCAATTCGGTTGGATTGAGACGCAGGGG
>NZ_JBHYGF010000162.1:0-1011 GCF_051859145.1 Dyadobacter sp. | reverse complement strand
TACAGCAATGAGAAGATTGTGGAAATCCAGAATATCTACCGCTACATTTTCATGAAAGGACTCAATAATGCAGAGGCTTTGCAGAAAATCGAGCTGGAATTGCCACCGTCAAATGAGCGCGACGAAGTGATCAACTTCATTAAAGCTTCGGAGCGGGGAATTATGAAAAGTCCGTTTCAGACGAATGGAGCCAGCGAAACAGAAGCTTAGAGACTTGGAAATTAAGATATTTAATAGGCGCCGAAAGGCGCTTTTTTAGTTTATAACTGATATCACATCGCCTTCCCGGATTGTACCTGTTGTTCTCGTCACCGCATTCTGGCCGAAAAGGATCTTGTTATTGACCTTCCGAAAACCCGCCAGCGTTTTCAGCGGCTCAGTTCCTTTTTCAGCAGTTTCGGGGTTAATGGTTGTAAGAATGCAGCGCGCGCAGGGTTTAACTATTTCGAACTCCAATTCACCGATTTTAATCTCTTTCCATTGATCTTCTTCAAATGGCGCAGTTCCTGAAATGACAATGTTCGGTCTGAAACGCCGCATACTAATTGGCTCGCTAAGCCGGGAATTCAAATCATTAAGTGAAGCCTGTGAAATGATCAGGAATGGAAATCCGTCAGCGAAACTTACATTTTCATTGTTTTTAGCATACCGGGGATCTGCTTTACGTTCGGTTTGTTCAGGCATTTTAACAAGTTCGAGTTTTTGGCCGAACTGCTCGCTGAGCCACTGATCCGCCTCGGTACTGACGGTTACAGCTTCTACCACATCGTCCCAAATGGTAACTGTTCTTGCCTCCTGTGTAACAGGTAAGTAGGGTACGGTCAATGCATTTTCAGGTTCGTTCCGGTTCCAGATTTTCAGGCCAGTTTCCGTCAATGCAACATCGATCAGCGCCATTTTGGATAGTACGCGCTGGGTCAGGAACTTGCCGGCTTCATCAATGATCATCCAGCGGCGGTCGTATTCAAGTCCGCGTTCCTCTGTCCTGGCTTCGGTTAATCTGATCCCGCC
>NZ_JBHYGF010000161.1:0-8621 GCF_051859145.1 Dyadobacter sp. | reverse complement strand
AAAAAAAGGCAAACCGAGAATCTCACCGCATCGACCACCTACCCTTGCTTCCGTCAGGACCTGGGGGATTCGGAAGGAGCTGGTAGTTCCGATTTGCCGGGTGCAAAGATAAAGACATTTTATTAACAAAAAGAAAACATTCATTTGACGTTTCACGCTACTTTTGTGCGAATCACCTAGAAATGAATCAGTATGCCCCGCTTATTTTTTTTATTTTTTTTAGTACTCCTGAATGCCTGCTCCCAATCTTCCGACGCTTTCCTCAAAAAAGGCAAGGATTTGATGAATGAGGGAAAACCACGTGAAGCCATCGAATTCATAAACACAGCGATTGAAAAAAATACAACAAGTGCGGAAGCCTTCAACCTGCGCGCTGTTGCTTACTTTGAATTGAAGGAAAATGAAAATGCATTGCTGGACTTCGCGCAGGCGATTAAACTGGAACCTGCCAACTACCGCCCGTACTTCAACCGTGCCCTGCTTTACTCCGGTGAAAACCGCCTCGACTCTGCATTTGCAGACTACAACAAAGCCGCAACGCTCGCGCCTGACACTGCCGACGTTTTTCTAAACCGCGGCCAGTTACTGGTTTTGATGGACAAACCCACAGAGGCTATCCCCGATTTCGAAAAAGCTACGCGGCTCAATGAAAACAACAAGCAAGCCTGGTACAATCTCGGTAACACTTACTATCGCCTGAAAGATTACAAAAAAGCAACGCTGGCGTTCCGTCAGACAGTGAAACTGGACGGACAATACGGAAAAGCATTCTACGGACTGGGCCTTTCACAATGGAATGATGGGGAAAAAGAGGTAGGTTGTACGAGTTTGAAACAGGCTTTAAACCTGGGCTATTCTGACGCTGCCAATGCACTGGCGCAGTTTTGTCAATAAACAGGAAAAAACGGGTAAATTAAGCCTGTGAAAGTACTTTATCTAAATAAACCGACTCACTTTTTCCGGAAAGAACAATGCGCTTATTAAAAATATTCTTCTGCATTATCTTCGTCATTTTCGCCTACTTTCAATTGAATGATCCTGACTCCGGTTTATGGATCGGGATTTACAGTTTTGCTGCGCTCGCTTGTTTTATGAGCATCCGCGACCTTTGGCCAAGCTGGGTATTTTATGTGCTGGGAGCCGCCTACCTGATAGGCGCTGTATTTCAATGGCCGGCAGAATTCGAAGGAATTTTCTTCGGTGAAACGCAGATGAGGAGCTTGAACATTGAATTGGCGAGAGAGTCGCTGGGACTTGGAATCAGTGCGATCGTGATGTTTGTAATTGGTAAATGGGGACAGCCTAATTCCTGATCCAGCTGATTTCCTTGATGCCAAGGTCTGTAAGTTCATCTCCGTTTGAGAGCCTGACAGACAACAGCCCCAATTCATTAACCCTGATTACGGTACCAGTATAAACGCGGTCTTTGTAGGAGAATTTTACCTCCTCTGCATACCCGTAAAGACTGTTCATATATGCACTACGAATTTCCGCAATGCGGTTGCCGCTTCTCAATTGAAGATAGGCTGCATCAAGGCAACGAATTAATGCCGCGAATTCATCTCCTAGTGTAAGCTCGCTTCCAGTCTCGCCCGACAGCGAGGTTGCGAGGTCATTTTCAAGATATATCTGATTAATATTCAATCCGATACCCACAATAGAGGTATTCAATTTGCTGCCCTGAATGGTATTTTCAATCAGTATCCCGCAGATCTTTTTTCTGTTAACAAGGATGTCGTTGGGCCATTTGATCTCTACTCCTGAAATATACTTTTCCAGATATGCTTTGATCCCTAAGGCGATGGTTTGACTGATTAAAAATTGATCCTGTATGGGCAGGAATGTGGGTGTCAGTACGACAGAAAGTGTCAGATTCTCCCCGGGATTTGCTACCCAGTTTGTACCCCGCTGTCCTCTTCCTGACAGCTGATGGTCGGTTATGACAACGGTACCCTCCGTGAACAAGCCGGCATGTACGATTTCAGCCGCTATGTCGTTTGTTGAGTGACAACTTGGCAGATAGATAACTTTTTTACCAATTATTAAGGTATCCTGTATCGAGTTGTACAATTTTTTTGCGTTACTTTAGGGTTTAGAAAGGAATCCATTACGCATGAAAGAACGCAAAAATAAAGAACTATCTTCAAAAGATCTCTCCGAGCTGGTAGTAAAAGGAATGACAGAAAAGAAGGGCCAGGACATAGCAATACTCGACCTCCGCAAAGTAAAAAATTCAATAACTGATTTTTTCGTGATTTGTTCCGGTAACTCCGATACGCAGATCGATGCTCTGGCAAACTCGGTTGAAGAAGAGGTATATAAAATCTCCAAAACAGAGCCCTGGCAGAAAGAAGGAAAGGCAAACGGGGAGTGGATTTTGATTGACTATGTAGACGTTGTCGCTCACATATTCAACAAAGAACGCCGTAAGCACTACGATCTGGAAGAATTATGGGGAGATGCAGAGGTGACATACCTGGAAGACTCCATGGTATAAAAGGCCGGTGATGAACATTCATCTTACCGGGAACGTTGTTTATTTAATTTCCTCTTAATTAGAAACAAAGAATGTCCGAAAACGATAACAAAAGGGGGCCCCTCAGTCCTAAAAGTCCTCAAAAAGGATATCAAGGCTGGATTATAGCCGCTCTTATTGCCACTATATTAGGAATTACCTACCTGAACCGTACCTCAACAATCCGCGAAACAACTCAAAAGCGTTTCGAGAAGATGATGGCTGACAGGGAGGTAGAAAGGGTAACTATCGTGAATGATAAGTCGGTAGAAGTAACCCTTAAACCAGAAGCGTTAAAGCAAGATAAATACAAGGTTGTTGCAAAGGAAAACAACTACTTCGGCGGCGAAAGCGCATCGCATTACCAGTTTCAGGTAACATCAGCAGAAACTTTCAAGAAGGATTTTGACAAAATGCAGGAGAAAGTGCTTGACGATGACAAAGTTCCGTTTGTGGTTGATACAAGAAATGACTGGACCAGCTTCCTCGGAACCTGGGGCTTCTTTATTGTGATGATCCTGGTGATGTACTTCATCCTAGGCAGAATGTCTGGCGGAGTAGGTCCAGGTGGTCAGATCTTCAATATTGGCCGCTCCCGGGCAACGCTTTTTGATGCTGAAAACAAGGTAAAGATCACATTTAATGATGTGGCAGGCCTTGATGAAGCAAAAGAAGAGATCAAGGAAATTGTAGAATACCTTCAAAGCCCTGATAAATTCAAGAAGCTGGGTGCGAAAATACCGAAAGGTGCATTGCTTGTAGGCCCTCCAGGAACAGGTAAAACTTTACTTGCCAAAGCTGTTGCTGGTGAAGCGGGCGTACCATTCTTCTCGCTGTCAGGTTCTGACTTTGTTGAGATGTTCGTAGGTGTGGGTGCTGCGCGTGTCCGTGACCTTTTTAAGCAGGCAAAAGAAAAAGCGCCTTGTATCATCTTTATTGATGAGATCGACGCAGTAGGTCGCTCACGAGGCCGTGGTGCGATGCCAGGTTCAAATGACGAACGTGAAAATACGTTGAACTCGCTATTGGTAGAAATGGACGGTTTTGCTACCGATTCGGGTATTATCATCGTAGCTGCAACCAATCGTCCCGATGTACTTGACCCTGCATTGCTTCGTCCGGGCCGTTTTGACCGTCAGATCTCGGTTGACAAGCCAGACGTAATTGGCCGTGAAGCAATTTTCAAAGTGCATTTAAAACCTTTGAAGTTGGCGACTGATGTAAACATGCAAAAGTTATCTTCCCAGACTCCGGGTTTTGCGGGAGCTGAAATTGCCAACGTTTGTAACGAAGCTGCATTGATCGCGGCGCGACGTAACCGGGAAGAAGTAACAATGCAGGACTTCCAGGATGCAATGGACCGTGTTATCGGTGGTTTGGAGAAAAAGAATAAACTGATCTCACCAGAAGAGAAGCAGATCGTAGCTTACCACGAAGCTGGTCACGCAGTAGCAGGCTGGTTCCTGGAACATGCTGATCCATTGGTGAAAGTATCTATCGTTCCCCGCGGTGTCGCTGCATTGGGTTATGCACAGTATCTTCCCCGTGAGCAGTATCTGTATCGTACAGAGCAGCTTTTTGACGAAATGTGTATGACGTTGGGTGGAAGAGCTGCTGAGGATGTAGTATTTAGCAAGATCTCAACAGGCGCATTAAGTGACCTTGAAAGAGTTACCAAAGTAGCATACAGCATGGTTACGATGTATGGAATGAATGAAAGAATTGGTAACATCTCTTTCTACGATTCGAAACAGTCGGATTATTCATTCACGAAACCATATTCAGAATCCACTTCGCAGGCAATTGATGAAGAAGTAAGAAAACTGGTTGACCAGGCTTATCAATTTGTTAAAAATCTGTTGATAGAAAAACGTGAAGCATTGGAAGTGCTGGCCAAAGAACTTCTTGAAAAAGAGATCTTGTTCCAGAGTGACCTCGAAAAACTGATTGGCAAACGTCCTTACGAGAAGGAAACAAGCTATCAGGCGTACATTAACCGTCGTTCAAACGAGGAAGCTGCCATTCATGAGGAAGTTGTAAAACATACGCTTGAACAGGAAAAGAACGAAGAAGAAATGGCAGAGGCTGAAAAAGATGCTTCAAACGAATAGAATCTGAAATAAATACCATAAAATAGTAGCCGGGCACTTGAAAGCCCGGCTATTGTTTTATAAACCCCATTGAACGCAGAGATAGTTATGGCTTTTGAAATATTCAAGCAGCAATTTGGTGATCTTACAGAGTATGTGGTTCAGGAAAGTACAACAGGCAACCGCTTCGTAGTAGTACCCGAGCTCGGCGGAGTTGTCCGGCAGTTATCGCTCCGGAAGGGGCTCACGTTGTTTTCTGTTCTGAAAACACCTCCTACACCTGAAACGCTGAAACATGATACGGAAAGTGCAAGTGAGCTGCTGTTTCCATTTGCAAGCCGCATTCCCGAGGGAAAATACAGGTTTTTGGGCAAAGATTATCAGCTTGCCAAAAATGAAAAGAATGGCCTGAATGCAATTCATGGGCTTGTCAGGAAGCAACATTTTCATCTGGAAGAACAACTGGCGCATGCTGATCATGCGTCCATTAAGCTATCCTATCTCATAGATGCGCCTGAGGGTTATCCCTTCCAGGTACTTTTTTCTATCAGGTACACCCTGCATTCGGATGGTCGTTTTGTCGTTTCATTTGAAGCTCTGAATGAAGGATCAGAACCTTGTCCGGCCATGTTTGGCTGGCATCCGTATTTCAGGCTGGGCAACGAAGATGTGGAAGCCTGGAAGATTATCATTCCTTCTGATCAGATTGTCACTTTTGACAGTAACCAGATTCCAACAGGTGTGGCGCATTTTCACATTGACAAGCCGGCTCTTTTACACCGCAAAGTCTTTGATAACTGTTTTATTGTAAAGTCCAATGGACCATTTGCAACAACTGAGCTTATGTCTGAAAATCAGGACGTCACGCTTTCCGTCACGCAGGAAACAGGAGAAGGTAAATTCAATCATTTGGTAGTCTACACACCACCTGAAAGGGATTGTATTGCCATTGAGGCACTCACCGCCAATGTCGACTCCTTTAATACAGGAGACGGATTATATATTCTGCCGGGAGGTGGCATGTTCAAAGGGGAAATCGTCGTGAAATTGACTTAACGATTTTTATGCCACATCCATTTGTGCCAGATCAGCCGCCAGTGAACAAGGTAGCCGAGATGTCCCGACAGGATCTTCAACTTTACTTTCCAATTGTCCCTGTATTTTAGATTATATGTCAAAATGCGGAACGTCTTGGTCTTTAAAGTGTCCCTTTCCTCCTCCCAGTGGCTGACAATATCTTGCATAAACCTGGCTGATGGATACTCCGCAATGCCAGTTGCATCTACGAGCCGCACAAGCTGCATTCCTGTGAGCACTTGTGCGGCTCCAAGTGATTCCAGCAGCAGGTTGCGAAAACCTTTTTGGTGCGCAATTCGTGAGATGTAAGTCCAGTCTAGTATCGCTGAATATTTCTTTAACAGTCGCACGAAATCGGCCATGTATTTCAGTTTGTCCCACTGCTCAATTCCTGCATGGTGTACCAGCATCAAGATCAGCTGGGTTTCCAGCGCAGGCACATTGACCTTCTTACCCATAATTTGCTGCTCCGCCATTTCACGGCATAGCTCATCCCAGCGAAAATTAAACTGATAGCGCGGATAGCTGCAATTCCATTGAATTTCGAGTGACCTTAATGCGTGTTCCCGCACCGGGGTTAACGGGAGCTGATAATCCGTATTCAGATAGGCACTCGCAGCTTTATCGCTTCTCAGCAGGTACTTACGATACGAATCTGGTTCAAATCCATTTTGTGCAAACACGTTCAAACCGCCTTGCAGCTGTTCTTTTGCAACAAAAAAATCAATATCTCCAAATTCCCGTAGCCCGGGTTTTTCATACAGCAGCCAGGCCCACAATGCACCTTTCATCAGGAATGCTTGAATACCTTGCTGCGCCAACTGCTGGTTCAAATTGACAGAAATGCCGGAAAATGCCAGGTTAGTGACGGCCTGACCAACACTGAAATCTCTTAGTTGCGCAAGTACATCGGCAGCAGGGCCACTTTCGGGATTTTGAGATAGATAATCAAAGGCAAGCGGGCGAACCTGGTTCCATTTGGCTTGCCGCCCGAGCTTCTGCCAATTAATGGAGCGCGTTTCTACCTTAAAATGCAACTCGGTTTGAGTTCCGAGAGACGCTTTGATCAGTATGTTCAGCTCAGGCGAGATTTTCATGCACTAGACCGAATGAGTTACGCTTTCCAGAACCCATTTTTCCAATAAATGAAATCCTTCCGGTCTTCTCTTTTTAATAACATCCACCTGAGCGGCACACTTCATACTTTGCAGGAAATGCATTTTCAATGCTTCACCGCTGAGCAGTTGCGTGGGAAGTGGGAAGTTCCTGATCATCTCGCCGGGCGTTTCGCTGACACTTACCTGCTGTAAAGCAGCCCGGTTTCGGGCTTTATGCAGGAAAATGATTTTGGTGAGAGCCACAGGCTTTTCAGGGAAATTGGCTTTGGGCTGAAATGAAAACTTGTTCACACCCTCGCTGACAGGTTCGAGATTTCCTCTGTCGTACTGCAAGCCTGCAACGGTTTTATCCCAGATTTTAAGCTGCGGATAAGCTGGCAATACAAATAATGCGCCATTCTCCGCAATCTCGATCGCAGTAAGATCGTCACTGAGCAAGCGGCAACCTGCTTTTATAAATGCAGCGGCAGTAGTAGACTTACCGGCGCCGGGCGTACCCATAAAACACCAGGCTTCCTCCCCTACCAGCACCGCACTAGCGTGAAGCAGAAAAAGACCTCTTTGAAATAATATCAAACCAATGGCTTCACTTACTGTGAAGAGACTGACAAGATTGGGATCATGTACGATTGGGTTCACGATCAGCTCATTACCACTAATTGCTTTGAATGTAGCTATACCCGGCCAATGCAGGACAAGGTCGCCCTCGTTTTTGCCAAACAATGCACGAACGCCCCGTCTGTAAACCTGCGTTTTGCTCAGATCCGGTAGTTCAATGGCAGCTTTTTTGATATGCAGATCAGGCGATGCACCTGGGTCACCTTCGCTCAGTTCCGGTAGTGGTATTTCAGAAAATACATTCAGCCCGAAAGCTTTATAATAATGCATGTATAATTTAGGTTAGCTCACTCCCAAACCCAGAGGCGCTTGTATGAAATCGCGTCAGGCCAGTCTCCTATAATGATATGTCCATTCCGCTCGACCCAGGCGTGGGCTTCAAACGATTTGGCAGGATTGATTTCGAAACCTATTTCCAGCGTGAGTGCCGGGATTTTACGAAGCAGATACTTGGTAGCAAGCGCGCGCGGGAGGCACAACAGTTCAATGGGCAGTAAATTCGCTGCGGTATCCACCGCCCACACCACCTGATCTATCTCCTCTTTGGATTTTTCTTCCACCGATTTCGTACTGGTTAAGCGGTGAAAAAGCTTTCTGAATGTAGCAAATGGAAGAAACGAAAGTCCGGCCTTAATCAGCAACAGGCAAACGGCAGCTTTTAAAAATATCAGCTTACCGGAGTTACTCAGGCTTTGCCATTTACCAAGAAATCTGCGCAGCTTTCCCAACTTATTTCACAGTTTCAACCAGCTTTTCAGATATCAGATCTTTCAGCAAAGTATCGACATCATTTTTACAGGTATCAAGATCAATGTCATACTCGCTTACCACCACATCACACAGCTCTTCAATCGTCTGTGGCCCTTTTTCAAGCGTATCCCAGATCAACACTCCTACTTCGTCCAGGCCATAATAGGCGCCTTTATTGTGATTAAGGATGACGGTTTCACCCGCTACTTTTGACGAAATCTGATCGGAGGTTAATTGATATTTCATGAAGGGGATTGAAAAAGTATAATGTGCCGTTTGTACAAAGTTAAAAATTTTACTCAGTCAATCTCAAACTTTATTCCCTGTGCGAGTGGAAGCGTGCTGCCGTAGTTGATGGTGTTGGTCTGCCGGCGCATGTAAGCTTTCCAGGCATCTGATCCTGATTCTCTCCCACCGCCAGTCTCCTTTTCCCCGCCAAATGCACCGCCGATC
>NZ_JBHYGF010000160.1:0-8625 GCF_051859145.1 Dyadobacter sp. | reverse complement strand
CACGATGGTACTTGCAGTAGAAGCCGGACATAGAATGGACAGGGCGAATGTTGAAAAATATATGCTTTGGACAATTCTGGGAGGTTTCACATTCCTTGGCTGCCAGGCTTGGGAATGGTCTCACTTTATCCATGGAACTGACACAGGAAGTGTAATGAAAGTGATCGAGAACGGAACCTGGGTAGAGAAGACAATATTTGGGGCCAACCTGACCGAGAACCAATACGGACCGCCTGCATTCGCCGACTTCTTTTTCTTCATTACAGGATTTCACGGAACACACGTATTCAGTGGTGTGATCTTGAATATTCTGATCTTCTTCCGAGCAGCTACTGGTTTTTACGACAAAAGAGGAAGCTACGAAATGGTTGAGAAAGTAGGTCTTTACTGGCACTTTGTAGATTTGGTTTGGGTGTTTGTGTTTACATTCTTCTATCTGGTTTAATTTCAAAATTTTTAATTATTTATAGATAAAATGGCGGACGCACATCATATCCATAATCAGGATCCAAACGCAGGCGCAGAGCAACGCAAAGCGATTATGAAGACGTTCTGGATCCTGTTAATTCTGACAGCATTAGAGTTCTTAATCGCATTCACAGTTCCTCACGGGGTATTGAAGGTGTCTATCTTCATTATTATGACAATTGTGAAAGCATTCTATATAGTGGGAGAATTCATGCACTTGAAGCATGAAACCAAATCCCTCATTTGGTCAATTCTGGTTCCGATCCTCTTTGTAATGTGGCTTATTTTAGCGCTGCTGCTTGAAGGAAATGCGATTTTTGAAGCCGTATTTAGTTAAGAATTCCGAATGAAAAATTTTCCCAAAGCCGGATTACTAATCGTAACATTAGTGATACCGGCTTTGATTTTTATCTTTTTGAAGTTCTTCGCACGCAATCATTACGATCTGCCTTACTTCAATCCGGAACGGAATAATGCCGGTACGATTATAGTTCAAAACGGTGATACCCTGTTTCATAAAGTTTCTGATCGTATTTTTACAAAGGAAGAGACAGTGTTCAGAAGTAAGCTTACTGTAATACACTATCTGCCAGAAACCTGCGGTGACACTTGTAAGCTGGTGATATCCCAACTTCAAAGAATAAGCGCGTTGCATGCGGAAATTCCGGAACTCAATGTTTTAACATTAGCTCAGGATGCTGCAAAGCAAAATGCGGAGGTGCCTGGGGTGAATGGAAAGGAGTGGAAATTGTTCACATATCCTGAAAGTGAAACTACTTCGTTTTTTGAAAAGGAGCTGGGCATACAAAAGGATCAACTTGAAAGTGCTCAGGACTTGATTATTCTGGTAGACGCGAATGGATTTGTCAGAGGATATTACAAGGGAGTTGATCCCGAAGAAATAGAAAGGCTTATGGCCGAAATCAAGATTCTTGCCTATGAAGGCAATGTAACCAAATAATATGGCAACTTTAACTATCGAGAAAAAGCCGAAATACGAGCGTATCATTAATATTCTGGCAATCGCAATTCCTTTGGCGGTGGCAGTTTTACTTGGGATCCGGCAGAAAATAGATTTAGGTACCTGGACGAAAACGCTTCCCCATGTAATCGGCATGATTAATACATTGACGTCCGTTTTGCTGATTGCAGGCTTCTACTTTATCAAACAGGGGAATGTTACAGGTCATAGAAGATCGATGACAGCTGCTTTTCTCTTGGGTGCGGTTTTTCTGGTGTGCTACATTCTATATCATGTATCCAATGAAGCTACTCCATACGGTGGACAAGGTCTTTTCAGGCCGGTGTACTACTTTTTACTGATTTCGCATATCGTACTTTCAATAGTAGTCGTTTGGTTTGTACTGCGTGCCATTTACTTCGGCTATACCAATGACATTCCGCAACACCGGAAAGCAGTTAAGTGGGCTATGCCAATTTGGCTTTATGTAAGTGTTTCCGGAGTTATTGTTTACCTTATGATAAGTCCCTATTACGTATGAAAAGGTTCTTGATCGTTTTTACATTAATACTTTTGTTTGTTGCCCTAGGAACGGATACGTGGGCACAATGTGCAATGTGCCGCGGCTCAGTAGAGAGTTCAATGGGCAATGGCCGGAATAATGTAGGTGTGGGTTTAAACACGGGTATCATGTACCTGTTTGTAATGCCTTACCTGCTGGTTGCGGGGATTGGATATTTCTGGTACAGAAACAGCAAACGAGCGAGAGAAGAAAGGCAGTTTGTTACTTCCAGAGTGAAGCAGGCATTTCAGCACTAAGCAGAACTGATATCATTTTGTGAGGCGAGACCGATTTGGTTTCGCTTTTTTTGTTTCTGCCAATGTAAAATCCTTTTCGACTTGCGTAGAAATTGAGTCGATTGCCTTTAACCAGAAAAGTAATTATGCGAAAGCTACTATTTATACTGATCGTGTTTGTAAGCCTGAATGTACAGGCGCAACCCACTTCTACGGCTAAGCCCTGGACATATTGGTGGTGGATGGGTAGCACGGTCACGAAGCCGGATATCAAGACACAACTTCAATTCTTCAAAAACTCAGGGGTAGGTGGGGTTCATATTATTCCCATTTATGGTGTAAAAGGGAAGGAGAAGCAGGCAATTTCATTTCTGTCGGCCGAGTGGATTGATGTAATGCAATTTACCGTGAAAGAAGGAAAGAAGCTCGGCATTGGAGTGGATCTGACCACCGGTACAGGCTGGCCATTTGGTGGGCCGAATGTAAGCGCAGAGATGGCGGCGAAGAATATGTCTGTTGTTAATGACAGGATGGAAGTAAAACCAACCGGACAGAAAGTAAAGCGAGCTGCCCCCGGAGGGGAGGGATATGTTCTGGATCCATTTCATGCGGACGCGATGACGCAGTACCTGACCAGGTTTGAAGCTGCATTCAGGAATTTAAATGCATTACCGCGATCTATGTACATGGATTCCTATGAAGCTTATGGCGCGAACTGGACCAATGATTTTGCAGATCAGTTTGAAAAAAGGAGGAAGTATGCATTGGCACAACATCTACCTGCATTATCCGACTCGACGCACAATGTGGACAGCACGTTGATCAGAATAGATTATCACCAGACTTTGGCAGAATTGCTCTTAGAGAGATATGCAGAACCCTGGACCAAATGGAGCCGGGAACATCGGTTTATAACGCGATACCAGGCGCACGGTTCACCAGGTAACTTGCTTGATTTGTATGCAGCTGCGGACATTCCGGAAACAGAATCATTTGGTACCAGCCGCTTTGACATTCCCGGGGTGCGCATTGATCCTGATTATTCCATTGATCAGTTTGGAACACCCAATCCGCTCGCAATGAAGTTTGCTTCCTCAGCAGCTAATTTCAATGGAAAGAAGCTCGTCAGCTCAGAAACCGGAACCTGGCTCGCCAATCATTTCAAGGTTTCTTTATCTCAATTAAAGCCACAGATAGACGAACTGTTTGCTGCGGGAATTAATCACATTTTCTATCACGGAACTACCTACTCTCCGCAAAATGAAGCCTATCCAGGCTGGCTCTTTTATGCATCAACCAACTTCGGCCCCACTTCTCATTTTGCTCGTGAGTTCCCTTTATTAAATCAGTATATAGAGAAATGCCAAAATATTCTCCAAACTACGAAGCCGGATAATGACCTGCTTGTCTATTTCCCTATTCATGATTTATGGGCGACAAAATCGAAGTCTTCGGGTGATGTGCATTTGTTAGAGGTGCATCATGTAGACCGCTGGCTGCTCGGGTCACCTTTTGGAAAGTTGTCAGAAAAGCTATTGAAAGAGGGTTACTCATTTGATTTTGTTTCTGACCTTCAATTAAAACAATTGAAAATATCCCCGTCAGGTACATTAGCATCGGGAAATGCATCGTATAAAGCGATTGTAATTCCGGCAAGTACTTATATGCCGAAGTCGACACTCTCTGAATTGCACCGACTGGCAGAAGCTGGCGCAAAGATTATTTTTGAAGAGCAAATGCCGTCCATCGTCACCGGCTTTCAAGATCACGCTACTCAGCAGGCAGAATTCCAGAAAATGTCGGCCCTACTAGCTCGCATTGAAAATGTTAAAATTGGAACAGAATTGAATCGCTTTTTGAGCGAGATCGACATTGACCCGGAAGAGATGGCGCAAAAGGGGTTGGCCTATATCAGAAAGAAAGGTCAGAATGGACAGCCGGTGTATTTCGTGACAAATCTTGGCAATACTTTCCAAGAAGGATGGATCAAGCTAAATGCAAAAGGGAATTTCTATAAAGTTGATCCAATTCAGAATGGCCGGGCCGCACTTGCTCATAGAGGTTCTGGTGAAAATGCCGAAGTCTTCCTCAACTTGAAGCCAGGGCAGTCCTGCTTTCTGGAAGCAGGCAGTCAGCCAGCTTTACAAATTGCATCTGAAAAGCCAGCGCAAATATTTGACATTAATGGGAATTGGATTTTTACTTTTATCGAGGGAAAACCTTCGGTACCAGCTTCTGCGAAACTGAAAACACTCAGTTCGTGGACTGCATTACCTGATTCTGCTGAATATTTTTCTGGAAGAGCAAGCTATCAGGTTACCTTCAATCTGCCAGCTGAGATATTGAAGAGTAACTCACTCGAATTGGACTTAGGTGATGTGCGGGAGTCTGCACGCGTGAAGATCAATGGAAAGGAGCTCGGTACTTTCTGGTCTGTTCCCTTCCTGGCACCAATCCCTTCAAATGTTTTGAAGGCGAAAGATAATGTGCTCGACATCGAGGTAACTAATCTCTCAGCTAACTACATGCGTCTCCGGGATACGCAGCAACCTGATTGGAAAAAATTCCAGGACATCAATATCGTTGACATTACTTACAAGAAGTTTGACGCAAAGAGCTGGGAACCGATGCCGTCAGGTCTGCTTGGTCCTGTTCGGCTGATTTATCGATAAAGATTATTCCCAAAGCGGATAGTGTTCTAATTGGATCTGTTTACCGAAGAATATGGAAGTTGATTGTTCGAAAGACAAAGTGTAGTCGGACACGTAGAACTGACGATTTCCGCTTCCCTTTTCATTAACAAGATAATGCTGTTCCAGCCACGCCCGCAGGGAATGTGCCACGATTTCAGAGGTATCGAGAATCTCTACTTCATTCCCATAAAATTTACTGATCTGATTTTTGATCAGCGGGTAGTGCGTACAACCCAGTATCAAAGCTTCAATGGAAGAAATAGCGGGATCAGACAAGTAGCTGGCAACAATGCTTTCGCTGATCGTATTGTCGAAGAAACCTTCTTCAATCATTGGGGCCAGCAGTGGTGTTGCGAGTGATTTTAAATAAATGTTTTTGCCAATTGCATCCACTTTTTTCTTGTATACATTGGAAGATACAGTCTGCTTGGTCCCGATCAGTCCAATGGTCTTGCCATCATAATGTTCTTTTATATAGTCAACCACCGGATCAATTACATTCAAGACTTTGGCTTTGCTACCAACATATTCGCGTACCAGCTCATAAGCTGCCGCAGACGCAGAATTACAGGCAATCAGGATCAACTTGCAGTTTTGCTGCAGCAGCATATTGCAGATTTTGATGGAATATGCCTGGATTGCAGCGGTTGACTTGTCGCCGTAGGGAAGATGCGCTGTATCCCCGAAATAAATGGTGTTTTCCTGAGGTAAGAGTCTGGTAACTGCGCTGGCGACGGTCATTCCGCCGATTCCGCTATCAAAAATTCCTATCGGTGCAGCTGAGTCTAGCATATGAAAACAATGAAGTAGATCAATGCGCCAAAGCTATAAGAAGCTGACTGAATATTTTTTATAAAAATTCAGAAAAAGTTATTCGGCACGTGCAACCTCGTCGGGAGGAATGAGCATCTTGCTATTGAAACCACCAGTTAAAATGGGTAAAATTTTAGCACTATTTAGCCAGGAAGCACAACTTGTTAAAGCACTTAAAAGGGAAGATCCCAAGGCGCAGCAACAGGTTTACCATAAATACAGCACGCGCATGCTGGGTTTATGCTTCCGCTATATATGTGATGAAATGGCTGCCGAGGACGTGATGGTGGAGGGTTTTTTGAAAATATTCGGGAAAATTGATCAGTTCAATAGTGACGGGAGTTTTGAAGGCTGGATCCGCCGGATAATGGTTAATGAGTCGCTGGGTTATCTAAGGAAACAAAAGAGAGTACTGGAAGATAATCTATCCGACGAGGCGCATAATATCCCCGATTACATTCAGGCTGATCAAAATCTGGAAGCACAGGAATTATTGGAATTGATCGAGCGCCTGCCGGCAGGTTACCGAACAGTTTTCAACTTATATGCAATTGAAGGTTATGCCCACATTGAAATCGCAGAAATGTTAGGCATTTCCGAAAGTACTTCGAAGTCGCAGTTGCATAGAGCAAGAGCCTTGTTACAGAAAATGGTATTGGAGTGTGAGAATGAATTTAAAAAAAAAGTAGACTATGAAAAAGCATCCTGTTGATGATCTTTTCAAACGCAAGCTGACTGATTTACAGAAAGAACCTTCGGCAAATGCCTGGGCGAGAATTCAGGAAAAGCAACAACCAAAACCGAGAGTTATTGGCTGGGTAAGGTACGCGGCGGCAAGTGTACTGATAGGAGCTATCGGCGGATACTTGGTTCTGCAAAATAATCCGTCGACAACTGAAAAGGCGATCAGCAGCAGGCAAGAGGTGATTAAACCGCAGCAGCCAACCAATTCCTTACCGGAAAAAGCAATGGAGAATGCAGCTGATACCGAACGCCAAATTGCCGTAGTGCCCGAGGAAAGGATTTATAAGAAGGTTTTACCTGCAAAATCAAATTTGAAATCGGAAATGGTGCAGCCAGATCTCGCTGATAACTCAGTTGGCAACAAAAAGCAGGATCTGCCAAAGTTGAAAGTTGTTCAACCTAGGGAAGAGCATGCTCTGAATGAAACTCCATTAATGCGCGACATTCCTGAGCCTGTCAATATGAAATCAGTAAGTCCGCAGATAAGTACGCCGGCAATCGCGAGCCTGGAAGCAGAGCCTACACGGACAATTGTTGTGGCTGTTGAATCAGAACAGGAGCATGACGAAGACAAACCCAAAGCTTCAAAATTTTCGAAAGTATTTCGCCAGTTAAAAAATGCGAGAGCTGGCGAAAGAGTCGACTGGGATGAAGTTGGGTTTAATCCAAAAACGCTGGTCGCGAAAGTTGACGATCGGCTACGTAACAAAGAAGAAAAAACAGAAAAGTATCAGAACCCCAGAACAAAATTGTAATCTGTTAGCCATGAAAAATAAAATAGTTGCCTCGCTCACAATGCTTTTTCTATTCATCTCTTCTGGAGTATTTGCAAGAAGTAATGAATGGAAGGATATATCGGAAAAGGACTCCATCATCGTAACATTCGGAAACAAAACCCGGCTGATCATCTATGGTGAAAACCGAAGGGAGTTGGAAAAGATCATGAAGTACGATCTCAATGCATTGCTGAAAGATTTAAAGGTGCGTTTAGACAGCACAGATGCAGATACGACTTTTTTAAGGGAAGAATTCAATGGGGTTAATTATCTCAAAGATCCTGCTGACAAAGAAGAAAAGGATTATGTAAGGATTGGTTTGCGCGGTATTCACGTGAAGGATGGCGATACCAGGGTTACCATTGATGGCAAAGGAGTTGAGGTAAGAGATGGTGATCAGGAAGTATCTACCGAGTCAGCATACAGGAGGACTGGTAAGCGCTTTTACAGACCTAGCTGGGGCACCAGTCCGAGAAAAGGATTCAATGTTGCTGTTGGTCTTAATACCTACGGCACCAATGAAAGTACGCCGGGTTACAACAAGGTGAGTTATGAATTAAAGCCTTTTGGCTCGCGCTTTATCAGTCTGGGTTATGTTGCGAGCGCTACACTGGCGAAGGGAAAGCATGCAGGATTTCACTTGGATTTTGGAGCAGACTTCTCGTGGTACAACCTCATGTTTGATAGCAACAATACTGCGGTTAAAGGCATTGATAGGGTTGAGTTTTTGCCGGTAATGGAAGAAGGCAAAGAAATCGAGATGAAAAAGAGTAAGCTTGTTGTACCTTATGTAAGCCTGTCCATTATGCCGACTGTCAGTTTTTCACGCTCGTTTATTTCCTATCTGAGTGCGGGCGTATATGGCGGATACCGTCTTGGCAGTTATACAAAGTTGCGAAGAGTTGGGAGTAAGGATGTAGATCATGTTCGTAAAAACTTTTACATCGAAGATCTGAAATACGGATTGGCAGCTGAAATTGGCATCCGGAAATTTCCTGACCTTTTCGTCAACTATGATTTAAACTATCTGTATGAGCAAAACAGAGGGCCCGCGATACGGATGCTGAGCTTTGGTGTAAGACTATTTTAAACCGAAAAAAGGCCATTACGGGCTAAAATCGACGATTTTCGATTTAGCCCGTATTTTTATTTATTTTTTTTTCGAAAGAATTTGAGAATTTAAGAAAAGGCCATAATTTTGCGACTCCAAAAAGTGAAACAAACGGTTTCGCGGTAGTGTTGAAATGATGTACGGGGGTGTACCAGAGTGGCCAAATGGGGCAGACTGTAAATCTGCTGGTGTATGCCTACGGTGGTTCGAATCCATCCGCCCCCACAGTTAATGCCAACACAATCCTGTATATATACCAGT
>NZ_JBHYGF010000159.1:0-8730 GCF_051859145.1 Dyadobacter sp. | reverse complement strand
CCTTACCGCCAGAAAGATCGCATACGTTTTTCCATCCGGCCCGTCTACAAACTGCGCGTGACCCGCTGAGGTAACCGGGTCTTTGCGGTCTTCCGGCAATCCTCTTTGTGTTAAAATGGGGTTATTTTCATAAGGAACATAAGGTCCCCAAACCGACTTACTGCGAAAAACCACCTCGGTATGGTTCACAGATGTACCGCCCTCGGCTGCATAGAGATAATACCAGCCAAACCGCTTCATGATATGTGGCGCTTCGATCCAAACTGGTTTCTGACTCAGGTCCACTCCGCCATTCACTAGCTGCTTTTCCTCTCCGATCACCTTCAATGTAACCGGGTCCATTTCATACATGCGGATCGTGCGGTGGCCGGAGTATAAAGGTTTACGGTCCGGCGCGTCGCTGTTGTAAATGATGTAAGCTTTATTATCCTCATCAAAAAACAACGAAGGATCAATTCCACGAACCTGCGGAATGCGAACCGGATTGCTCCATGGACCCGCCGGGTTTTTGGCGGTCACTACAAAATTCCCGCCGTGATCAATATCGGTACAGGTGACGTAAAATGTGCCGTTATGGTAGCTGATCGCAGGTGCAAAAAGTCCGCGGGTAAGCTGTTCGCCCATGAAATCCATCTGCGAGGGCCTGTCGATCACATTCCCGATCTGCTTCCAGTTTTTAAGGTCTTTGCTATGAAAAACAGGGATACCGGGAAAGTAGGAGAATGTCGAATTAACCAGGTAATAATCCTTCCCTACCTGCACCACGCTAGGATCGGGATAGAAGCCGGTTAGTATCGGATTGACTAACGTAATGGACTGCGCCGAAGCATGATAACCTGCTACAAGGCACAAGAAGGCGAAAACAGTCCTGAGAAAAAGCCTGTACATAATATATTTCACTAAGTGTTAAAAATCTTATTGAGCTGAGAAGGAATATACTTTACCCGCCTGCGTCGGCAAATCGTACAGCAGCGTTTCTTTTAATATGATCGGTTCTTTACTAGCTTTTGGTGACACCACCGGCGTCGCGATTTCATCCGTCAGATAGAATGCATTGGAATTCTCCCCGCTGGCTTTCTGCAATGTTCCACCACTCATTTTCAATGCATTTGGCACGCGCAATCGCAGGTTACCGCCTAGTTTCGAGCGGATTTGCACGTTCGTCAGCTTCGAGCCGCTCCATTGCATGTTTACAATTTCAAAACCGCCGCGGGCAAGCAAGCCTGTGATACTCCCATCTTTCCAGACATCAGGCAATGCAGGCAGCAAATGCACGGCACCATCTGCACTTTGCATCAGCATTTCGGTGATGCCCGAGGTACAGCCAAAGTTACCGTCGATCTGAAACGGCGGGTGCGCATCAAAAAGGTTGTTGTATGTTCCGCCACCGCGATTGCTGGGCGGACTTAATTGGTCCTGAATTAGCTTGTAAGCGTGATTTCCATCCTGCAACCGCGCCCACCAGTTCACTTTCCAACCCATACTCCAACCTGTGGACACGTCGCCGCGGTGGTTTAAAGTTGTGCGTGCAGCGGAAAAAAGTTCAGGATTACGGTAAGCTGAAATCTGCGAAGCCGGGAACAATCCGTACAAATGCGACACGTGACGGTGGTCATCTTTGGGATCATCCACATCGTCGAGCCACTCCTGCAACTGTCCGTACTGACCCACATGCATAGGCGGCAGCTGGTTGCGTTTTTGACGGAGTGTATCAATGAATGCAGCATCTTTTTTCAAAATCTCCGCAGCCCGGATCGCCGAAGTAAATACATCAAAGGCGATCTGGTTATCCATTGTGGTACCCGCATCAAGCGAAGAACCTTCGTGCGCGGCAGGCGCATTTTCGGGCGAGCTGCCCGGGTTTGTCACCAGCCAGTGGTACTTGGGATGTTCGATCAGGTAATCGGTGTAAAATAGGGCCGAACCTTTCAGGATCGGGTAAATTTTGGCAAGAAAATTCTTATCGCCCGTGTACAAATAATGTTCCCACAAATGCTGGCTCGTCCACCCGCCGCCCGCGATCCACATTCCCCAGAAAGCGCCGTCGATCGCGCCGGTTGCGCGCCAGATATCCGTATTATGATGCGCCATCCAGCCGCGCGCGCCATACATAACCTTCGCAGTCTCCTTCCCGGTTTCCGACAGCTCACTTACCATTCTCAGAAAAGGCTCATGCAGCTCCGACAGATTCGTCTTTTCTGCCGGCCAGTAATTCATCTGCGCATTGATGTTGATCGTGTACTTGCTATCCCAGGGCGGCATCATTTTATTGTTCCATATCCCCTGTAAATTAGCAGGCTGTCCGCCGGGTTGCGAGCTGGAAATCAGCAGGTAACGTCCGTATTGAAAGTACAATGTGACAAGCGCAGGATCATTTGCTTTCTTAAAATTCCTCAGTCGCTCATTAATCGGCAGTTTTGCGGCCTCACTTGTACCCAAATCAAGCTTTACCCGATTAAAATACTTCTGATAAGCAGCCACATGCGGCTTCAAAAGCCCGTCCCACGATTTGGAATAAGCCTTTTTCAAATACCCGTCAGCGCGCGCATTTTCATTCCCGGAAACTTCGTGGTAATTCGTGAAGTTCGTGGCGAGAGAAATAAAGATCACGGCCGCATTCGCATCCTTTACCAAAAGCGCAGTATCGTTCGAAGTAACACTACCACCTTCATTTTTGATACGCGTGATCGTTTTGAATTTTACTACACCTGTGACGCCCTCATGATCAGAAGCCCTGCCTGCCAGCGTTAACTCTCTCGCAGGTGTAACCTTGATTTCAGGCTGCTTGTGCAGTGTAGAATAAGAAGCTGAAAAATTAAGTTTGCCAGGCTTGTCGGCACTCAGCCGCATCACAATTACCTGGTCCGGAAAAGAAGCCAGCACTTCGCGGGTGAATGTGACGCCATTGACTTTATAGGTCGTTTTGGCCACCGCCCGCTCAATATCCAGCTCCCGGTAATAATCCTGATATTCATCCTGACCGGCGAAATGCAAGCGCAGTTCACCTGCTGGCTGGAACATTTGTCCGTGCGACTTTTTGGTGATAATCGCCTGGTTAGCCAGCTTTTCAGCCTCTTTTTGTTTTCCTTCAAAAATCAGTTTCCGAATCTCCGGCAATGCAGCTAATGCAGCCGGGTTATCGTTCCGGTTTGGTCCACCCGACCACAATGTACCTTCATTAAGCTGAATCCTTTCCTCCGCCACATTGCCGTACACCATTCCACCCAGCCGACCATTTCCCACCGGCAATGCATTCTCCCAGGTTTTGCCGGAAGGCGTATTATACCAAAGTTTTAAAGCCTTATCCTGAGAAAAAGCAGGACAGGTAATGATTAGTAAAAAGATGAAAGGGGCACTAAACTTCATAAAACGAAAATCAAATTTTGACACTCTTACCCGAAGCAACCGACTTATAAATTGCCTCTACCACGCGGATATCCCGCAAACCCTCCTCGCCCGGCGCGATCAGGTCGGTGTTGTTCATGATAGCAAGGCAGTCCTCGTCCATTTGTTTCGCCTGCTGACTTTTGATCGGGAAATTGATGATCGTACCATCCGACATACTTCCTTTATTCCCGTTATAACCTGACTGCGGTTCCAGTTTCAGCCAGCCTTTTTCGTAATTCACTTGAAGGTAATTCATATTGATCCCGAAGCTCGTCTGGCAGGAAGCCCGGGCGCCGCTTGGAAAATCGAGCATAAACATCATGGTTTCCTCCACTTCTTTATAAATCTCCGGTCGCGTGGTAGAAGCCTGCGCGATTACGCTGATCGGCTCCTCGCCTGTCGCCAATCTCGCGCCCTGCAATGCATACACGCCCATATCGCCCATTACGCCGCCGCCCAATGCCTTTTTCTGTTTCCAGTGATCGGTACGTGCGTCGAAATAGCCCGCCGCGCTGTTCACCATCTTCACTTTACCAAATTTCTGGTCTTTGGCCACTTTCATATAAGCCTGGATGTTCGGGTCGTGCTGGCAGCGGTAGCCGATTGCGAGCTTCACTTTATTGGCTTTGCAAGCCGCAATCATCGCTTCACAATCTGCTACGGAAGGCGCCATTGGTTTTTCGCAGAAAACGTGTTTCCCTGCTTTGGCAGCACGTACCACAAACTCCCGGTGCATGGAAGGCGGCAGTACCACGTACACAATATCGATATCCGGATTGTCGGCAATCTTGTCGAAATTCTGGTAGTTGTAAATGTTTTTTTCAGGAATGTTGTACTTGTTTTTCCAGGTTTCGGCTTTCGCAGGTGTTCCTGTTACAATCCCGGCCAGGTAGCATTTCTCCGTCATTTGCAGCGCGGGTGCCAGCAGGTCGGTGCTGTAATAGCCCAGCCCGACGAGTGCGATGCCGAGTTTATCTTTTTTTGGATTGGTAGAAGCAAAGAGCGGGTTGCCGGAAAAAAGGGTAGCCGCTCCGGCTAGTGACAATGTGGAGAGAAATTCACGTCTTTCAATTTGCATAGCAGATGGTGAGTTATTAAGGTTCTATGGTTCGGATTGATCCATTTTCATCACGAAGCAGCTCCCGGACTTTGATATTCCGCAAATGCGTTTTGCCCGATAATGCAGCGTCGTGATAGAAAATATACCATTTGTCTTTGAATTCAATAATAGAATGGTGCGTAGTCCAACCTTCTACTGGTTTCATGATCACACCTTTGTAAGTAAATGGTCCGTAAGGCGAGCTGCCTTCGGCGTAGCACAGTAAATGCGTATCGCCGGTGGAGTATGAAAAGTAGAACTTACCATTGAACTTGTGCATCCACGCGCCTTCAAAAAAGCGGCGATTATTATCTCCGGCCAGCAGCGGCTTTCCGTTTTCATCCAGAATCTGGACATCACGCAGCGGCTCTTCAAACGTTAGCATATCCTTGCTCATTTTTGCAACCTTGGCGCTTAATGCAGGCTCATTCTCATGCCCTTTGCCCAGGTCCATTGACAAACTCTTATCATATTTCCCGGTGTGCCAGCGTTGCAGCTGCCCGCCCCAGATCCCGCCCAGGTACATATAAGAAGTCCCGTCGGTATCCGTAAAAAGGGCTGGATCTATGCTGTAACTACCCGGAATAGGTTCAGGCTGTGCTTTGAACGGACCAGTCGGCGATTTGCTCGTGGCTACTCCAATCTTGAAAACATCTTGTTTGTCTTTGGCCGGAAAATACAGGTAGTAGGTCCCGTTTTTGAAAGCTGCATCCGGCGCCCACAGCTGGCGGCCTGCCCAGGGAATATCCTTTAAATCCAATGCAACACCGTGGTCGGTTACCTTGCCGGTCGGACTATCCATGGAATAAACATGGTAATCGCGCATATTAAAATGTCCGCCTTCATCATCCTGCGGAACATTGGCTTCAATATCGTGAGAAGGATAGATGTAAATCTTCCCATTAAAAACATGAGCGGATGGATCGGCCGTGTAAAGGTCAGTTACCAGCGGCTTGATTGCGTTTGCCTTTTGCGCGTCGGCGGGGTTCAGATAGGCGCCGGAAAGCAGCAAGCCGAGTGTCAGAGATCGTTTGAATACTTTATTTGTCAAATTGACAATATATTTTTCAGCCATAGTACTTCTATTATCAGGATTAAAACCCATCATTTTTCCGATATTATTTTTTAATTTATCAATGAGCAAATGTAGGTTTTCATTGCTGTATTGTTGAATACATTTGTTGAAAGTAATGTCACAAATGTTCAGAAAGGGTCATTACGCCTTGATTTAGGCTATAAAATATGCAGTGCCATGTTCAAATTTTGTGCTTATATCCTCATTTCTGCCACTATCTGTCTGTTTTCAATGACACAGGCGAATGCAAATGATCCGCAGCTCAATTTTACTGCGCTTACCTCTGCCAATGGTTTGTCTTCCAATACCGTACATGCCATTTTGAAGGACCGGCACGGGCTGCTCTGGTTTGGTACCGACGACGGGCTGAACAAATACGACGGAACCGAGTTCACATTGTACCGCAATGAAAGCACGAACCCTGCCAGCATTGCTTCCAATGATATTACTTCGCTCCACGAAGACCGGGCCGGACGTATCTGGGTCGGCACGATCCAGGGTGCGCTGAATTTATATGATCGTAAAAAAGATGCATTCAAACGCGTTTGTGTCAACGAAAGTGTCTCTGCCATCACGAGCGATCCCACCGGCAAATTGTGGGTTGGTACTATTGAGGGTCTGGTGTGGGTGGATCCGGTCACATTCAAGCTGACGCGGATGAGCCAGCGCACAAATGCACCTGTCGAGATCAGGGATCAGCTGATTTTAAGCTTTTACGAAGATAAAGCGGGACAAATGTGGATTGGCACCCTGAATGGTCTGTTCATCTATAATCCCAAAACGGACCGCTTCCGCAAAATTGATTACGTGCCCGGCAGCCACAGTCAGGTCAAAGCGATACAGGGTGACCAGGCAGGCAATATCTGGGTGGGTACGTTCCATGGTTTGTATAAACTCACCGCCGCAGGTACCCTGCTTCAAACTTTCAAATACCAGGCTGATAACGCGCAGACAATCAGCAGTAACATGATTTATTCCATCGTAGCCGAAGGTCCGCAGACACTGCTGATCTGTACCGATGGTGGTTTGAATGTGATGAACATTGAAACCGGCAAAGTGACCCGGTATGCACCCGATGCACGCAATCCTTTCAGCCTTACCAACAAGTCCGTCCGCAGCGTGCTCATCGACGACCGGGGCATTTTCTGGCTGGGTACTTACAAGGGGGGCGTCAATAAATATGATAAAAACCTGACCATTTTCGGTCTGAAAAAGTCGGACACGTATGATCCTGACGGGCTGAGCGCGCCATTTGTGACTTCTTTTGCAGAGAAAACCAATGGCGATTTGTTTGTAGGTACCGACGGCGGCGGCCTAAATCTGTATCACCGGAAAACAAACCTGTTCACCAAAGTCCCGCTGTCGCCCAAAAACAAGCTGGGTACGTCCGGACTGGCGGTACTTTCGCTCAAAATGACAGGCGACCATTTATGGATCGGCACCTTTCAGGACGGACTTTTCCAGCTCGACGCCGCTACGGGTAAGTACCTGCAGTTTACGCAGACAGCCAGCAAATCGTCGCTGGGCAACAATGATATTTTTTGCATTACTACGGACCGCAGGGGAAAAATCTGGATCGGTACAAACGGCGGTGGCGTAAATGAATTAGATCCTAAGACCGGGCAGTTCGTCAGGCATTTTGATGAAAATACCATAGTGACAAAGCGGGTAATTCCGCTTAACGGATATATCAGGGATATTTTGGAGGATAAAAACGGCAAGCTCTGGATCGGTTCTCACGGCACAGGACTGGTCATTTACGATCCTGAAAAACGGAAATCCATTCATTTTGATAAAAAGAACAGCGCACTGCCGGGAAACAATGTGCTGTCGATTTTTGAAGATAGCAGAGGCGATATCTGGGTTGGTACCGGCGGCGAAGGTTTGGCTAAATACAATCCAGCTAACAGCAGCTTCTCGGTTTTTGGTCAAAAACAGGGACTGATCAGCGGTGTGATCAACAAGATACTGGAAGATGCGCAGGGGCGGATCTGGGTGAGTACGAACAATGGACTGAGTTACCTGGATATGTCGACGAAGCGCTTTGTCAATTACACCCAATACAACGGTTTGCAGGACAATACATTTGTATTGGGTGCTGGGATCCGGACGCGTGACAATCTGTTATACTTTGGCGGGATACGCGGCTTCAATTACCTGGATACCCGCTTGCTCCGGCAAAACAAGAACCGCATTCCGGTAGTCTTGAAAGTGCTGCGCGTTGGTAACAAATCCATTACGCCTGCTGACTCCAGCATTCTTTCCGAACACATTTCCGTAGCCAAATCCATTCATCTGGACTACAAACAGAATTTTACCCTCACCTACGCGGCGCTGAATTATACTGACGCTTCGCAAACGATGTACCGCTACCGGCTGAATGGATTTGACGATGAGTGGCATTACGCGGGTTATGCTAAAACTGCCGGATACACCAACTTAAATCCGGGCACCTACCAATTTGAAGTGGAGGCCAAGAATCAGAATGGCGCATGGAACACACCGGGTACCTCCGTGCAAATCGTGGTGGAGCCGCCGTTTTATATGACCGTTTACGCCTACATCTTTTATGCATTTGCACTATTCGGTCTGGTGTTGTTCATGCGGCACCGGGGTATCCGGAAACTGGAAAAGAAGTTCAGACAGGAAGAATTTGAAACAGAGGCGAGGCGGAAACGTGAGCTGGATGAAATGAAAATCGAGTTCCTGACTAACCTGAGCCACGAATTCAGGACACCCATCTCGCTCATTCTCGCGCCACTGGATCAATTGGTAAACCGCGGTTCGGACACCGGGAATATTCCGCATTTGCAGGGGATAAAACGCAATGCAAAACGGCTGCTCAACCTGGTGGACCAGCTGCTTGATTTCAAAAATCTCCAACAACACGAATCACAGCTTGAAACTGCGCCGGGTGAGATCATTTCCTTTGTTTGCGAAACGGCAGAATCCTTTCAGTATCTGTCGCAGGTTAAAGGAATTGACTTTGTGGTAGCACGCCAGATTGATAGTCTGCAAATGGATTTTGATGCCAACAAGATCGAGCGCATCGTTTTAAACCTGTTGTCCAATGCATTTAAACACACTACCCGCGGCGGTACGGTAACACTTTCCCTCTTCCAACACGAAAGAGCTGGCTGGGACAAGTGGCTCTGCATTAAAATTGAAG
>NZ_JBHYGF010000158.1:0-8784 GCF_051859145.1 Dyadobacter sp. | reverse complement strand
GGTAAGTCACTTCTCCAAAGCGCACACCGCGTAACATGATCCCGAGCTTGCCAACATTATAGTTGACAGTCAGGCTCTGCTTGTTCTTTGGACTTGCAATTTCAAACCTGCTCTGATCTTCCCGGTTGAAATAGGTATTGACCTGTTTGGTCTGGACCAGAATTTCGGATGCGTGGATAATGGGTTTTCCGTCCGCGCCCTTTTTTACTTCATTTTGAATGAAAGTACCTGCTAGTACCGCTCTCAAAGATTGATTACCTGCAAACTTGGAAGAATAGGAGAGTACCCCTTCAATTCCTTTTGATCGGGTATTTACTGCATTGGAGAAGAAATTGGCAGTAGTTGCATTTGCTGCTGCGAGTTGTGCCTTCAAGTCGGCGTTACCTCCGTCGTTGAAGTTATTGGTAAGCACAATGCGATTGTCAATGTCGATCTGGTAGGCGTCCACCGTTAGCTCCAAAGCATTTGCCAGCTGAATGGTGGTTCCTACCGTAAAGCTTTGCGAGGTTTCCTGTTTCAGCTTCGGGATACCGAGGATAGCTGCCGGGCGGCTGTCATTTGTAAACGTCCCGCTTTCCTGCGCTACCTGCTGACCGTTCTGTGTGACGAAGAGCGTGTTTGTTTTGGCATAATAACGCTGCTGCAAAGAAGGCGCCCGGAAACCTGTACTTGCAGAGGCACGCAATGCGATTCCATCAGTGATTTTGTAGCGCGTAGCGACTTTGTAGTTTAATGTATTTCCAAAATCAGAATAGTGCTCGAAGCGCAGCGCGGCACTAAGTACCCAGTTTTTCGTTAAATCCTGTTCAAGGTCTACGTAGCCGGCGACACTATTTCGGGAATGGGATCCTGCATTCTGAGGAAAGAACCCGGAAAACACCTGTGCGCCAGCAGCTACTCCGGCAGCTACGTCATAGTTTTTATAAGAAGCTTCTTCTCCCGCGGTTATCGTGTATTTGTCGGTCCGCTGCTCGGCGCCTACTGCCACATTCAATCCGGTCAAAACATCAAATTTTCTATTCAGATCCAGGTTAATTGTATTTTGTGAAAACCCATTTCCTCCCGCATTAAACTGCTGCTGGATTGCCGTAGCGGTATTGACCTGCGTGTAGTTGACAGAATTGGAAATGGTATAGTCGAAATCATTCTTGCCGAATGTATTGCTCAGATCAAACCTCCATTCACCCAACTTCCCCCGAAAACCGGCCGCCGCCGAAATGTCTGTTACGTTGCTGTTGATTTCTGGTAAAAAACCTTTCGGATAAAGTGCAAGAACACCAGTTCTGGCTGCTGCGGGAATGGAGTTGGGATACCGGTAAAACCCTGCTGCATTTCCTTTCTTGTTGTTATAACCTCCGAATGCATAAAAATCTATATTCTGTGAGAGGGGAATATCTGCATTCAAAACCACGCCGCCGCCCTGCACTTTGGAGTTTCCGATCCGCATATCGAAATCGTCCCGGGTCAATCCCTTCTCGGTTAGCAGTTGCGCATCGACAATAGCGCCGTCAACTGCGGGGAAGATCTGGCCGGTGTAAGTGCCCGCACGATTTGTCGCCCCGCGATTGACATACTCTCCTGTCAAATTCAAAAATCCCTTTTCGCCGATCTTCAATCCATAGTTTAGCCCAACCTGTGCAGTACCTCCGTCCGAAATTTTCACTGATTCGTCTCTCCCATAATTCACCACATAGTTTTTATCATACTTTGTCATATTCTGTCCATACGAAACATTTCCGCTCAATCCTGTTTTTGATTTTAGTATAATATTGATAACACCTGCAATCGCATCAGACCCATATTGAGCAGCCGCTCCGTCGCGGAGAATTTCGATTTTATCCACGGCAGTAGCAGGAATTGCATTCAGGTCAGTGCCGACCGTGCCGCGGTTGACGGTACCATTTACATTCACCAGCGAAGACTGGTGCCTGCGTTTTCCATTGACCAAAACCAAAACCTGATCAGGTCCCAATCCGCGAAGCTGGGCCGGATCAATGTGGTCGGAACCGTCGGAGATCGTCTGCCGGGAAGATTGGAAGGAAGGCGCGACATAGGTCAGGATCTGGTTGATATCCACCTGGCCTACGTTGTTGGTAATCTGAGACACGGGGATAATGTCCACCGGCACGGGCGAATCAATGCGGGAGCGGCCGCCGCTGCGGGAACCTGTGACTACGATTTCACTCAGTACCTCCGAAGACTCTGCAAGTGTAATGTTGATTACAGAAGGCACATTGCCCTGCAAAGTAGCGGGTACTGTTTTAGTTGTGTACCCGACAAATGAAACCACCAGATTGTAGGTTCCGGGTCCGGCGGTAAGCGTGAACTTACCTTCTGCATCGGTTACAGTTCCCTGATTGGTACCCTGCATTAAAACCGACACACCTGGGAGCGCTGTGCCGCTTTTTTTATCGGTAACCTTTCCGTTAATGGATTGCGAGAATGCACATAATGCATTCATAAACATGAACATTGCTAATAGTGCTGTTTTCATAAAAGTGTGTTAAAGGATCAAAAAGATAAACTCTTAAAAACAAAAAAGCCGGCTTGGAGATCCAGCCGGCTTGCTTATTACAATTTAAGAATTTTAGAGACTTAGCGCTCCATTCATAGAACGAACGGCTTCGGCTGACTTTTCAAACGCAGCTTTTTCAGCATCACTCAGGCGAAGGTTGATAATTTTTTCCCAACCATTTCTACCTAAAACAACGGGCACGCCCATACAGATATCTTTCTGACCGTACTCGCCGTTGAGATACACGCTGCAGGGTACAATGCGTTTCTGGTTACGCACGATACTTTCAACCAGCAACATGGTGGCGGCGCCTGGTGCATACCAGGCCGAAGTACCAATCAGTTTGGTAAGTGTTGCGCCTCCCACCATCGTGTCAGCCGCTACTTTTTCAAGCTGCTCGGAAGACAGGAACCGGCTCACCGGGATACCGTTGTAGGTAGCCAGCCGGGTCAAAGGAATCATCGTAGTATCCCCGTGACCGCCGATTACCATTCCGTGGATATCAAGCGGGGAAACGTCCATTGCCAGCGCGAGGTAAGTTTTGAAACGCGCGCTGTCCAATGCACCGCCCATACCGATCAGGCGCTTTTTCGGAATACCCGACTCTTTAAGAGCCAGGTAAGTCATCGTGTCCATTGGATTGGAAACTACGATGATGATTGCCTTAGGCGAATATTTGAGAATATTTTCAGTAACTCCTTTTACAATTCCGGCATTGATTCCGATCAGTTCTTCGCGGGTCATGCCGGGTTTGCGTGGCAGGCCGGAAGTGATTACCACTACATCAGATCCCTTTGTTTTTTCATAATCATTCGTAGAGCCGACCGGTTTTGTATTAAAGCCGAGCAATGCGGCAGTTTGATAGATATCAAGCGATTTACCCTCACTCACGCCCTCTTTGATGTCGAGTAGAACGACCTCCTCTGCCAGCTCACGACGAATAATATTATCGGCAGTAGTTGCACCAACGGCGCCCGCGCCTACAACAGTGATCTTCATAGGGAAATATGGTTTATTGAATAGAAATTAATGCTTTTTGAATTTTTCCTAAAAGTAGGATACATAATTTGTTAATACCAAGGGGAATGTGATTTTTTGGCTGAAAAGTAACCAGAGTGATCTAAAATGCAATTTTTTACGTATTTAGATAGTTATATTGGCATTCAGAACCACTTTTTCCTGCCAATATATAATGAATAACAGCTCGATGATCACACGGATATTAAAGTCTATTTTTTTTAAGAAAGCAACAGGCAAGGCGGGGCGGTATGCCCGGAATTCAGGTAAGCTTTTCGAATTGGCAAAAGATGTAATGAGCAAGCTGCAGCACGTGGGTATGCGCGAGAACCTGGCTGAGTTTGCTGTCAGTGTTCAGTTGCTGATCCGGATGGTGCGGGCTTACGCGTCGGGCGAGTACAAGAGCCTGCCCTGGAAAAGCTTGCTTTCCATCGTTGCAGTACTGATCTATTTTGTGTCACCAATAGACCTGATACCTGATTTTCTGCCCTTCGTAGGTATCACGGACGACGTCGCTTTGGTGGTCTGGCTGGTGAAAACTTTGGGTGATGATGTGAAGAAATTTAGTGAGTGGGAAAAGCGGAGAAAAACAATTAACATAGGATAAAACAGAACCTTTTAGTAGTTTCTGTAGAAAAGAATTTTTATTTTTGTAAACAATATAAAAGAAACAGATATGGAATCAGCAACCGTTTTGGCATTTATGGGATTGGGGGGACAGGAGATATTTTTTGTTGCCTTGTTCGTTTTACTCTTCTTCGGTGCGAAGAAAATTCCTGAGTTGATGCGCGGTTTGGGGCAAGGTATCAATGAATTCAAAAACGCTACTAAAGACGTTAAGGAAAATATTGAAAAAAGCATGGAAGACCCCAAGTAACGCTTCCATCTTTATCTAAGGTATATTCAGAGCCTTTAAGCTAATCCCTTAATGGCTCTGATTATTTATTTACAACCCCACAATTCATTTACATTGAAAGAGTATCTGACGCTAGCCGAAATTCAGGAAGATTTGCGTACAGGAGGTCTGACCTGCGTCAAGCTAGTTGAGCATTACTTACATAATATAGCGTCCAACTCCCACCTCAATGCTTTTGTTGAAGTATATGCCGACAAAGCAAGGGAACAAGCCGCCACCGTTGATCGCAAGATTGCAGACGGTACTGCTGGCAGGCTTGCAGGAATGGTGATCGGACTGAAAGACGTACTTTCCTACAAAGGCCACGCATTACAGGCGGCCAGCCAGATTCTAGATTCTTATATCGCGCCATTCACAGCTACTGCGGTTCAACGGTTGTTGGATGAAGACGCGATCATCATTGGCCGGCAGAACTGCGATGAATTTGCAATGGGATCTTCCAACGAGAATTCGTCTTTCGGGCCGGTGCTGAATGCGGCGGATAATACCAAAGTACCAGGCGGCTCTTCGGGCGGCTCGGCGGTGGCAGTTCAGGCAGGTTTGTGCCACGCTTCGCTGGGTAGCGATACCGGCGGATCGGTGCGGCAGCCCGCTGCATTCTGCGGCGTTGTGGGTGTCAAGCCTTCTTACGGAAGGATTTCCAGGTACGGACTGATCGCTTACGCATCTTCTTTCGATTGCATTGGTCCTATTACCAAAAGCGTCTCAGACGCTGCATTGCTGCTGGAAATTATGGCTGGTGCGGACGATTTTGACAGCACCGTTTCAACGCAGATAGTGCCTCAATATTCCAGTCAGCTTGCATTCACGGAAAAAGCACGGATTGGTTATCTCCGTGATTCCGTTGAAAACGAGGCTATTTCTGCTGATATTCGCCGGAATACAATGGAGCTGCTGGATCGCCTCCGGGCCGAAGGTCACGAGGTAGTGCCCGTGGAAATGAAGTTGCTTGATTCGCTGTTGCCCACTTATTATATCCTGACAACCGCTGAGGCAAGTTCCAACCTGTCGCGTTTTGATGGTGTGAGATATGGTTACAGAAGTCCGGAGTCTGTTGACCTGGAATCAATGTACAAAAAGACCAGAACGGAAGCATTTGGAGCGGAGGTTCGCAGGCGGATTTTGCTGGGTACTTTTGTTTTGAGCGCAAATTACTACGACGCATACTATACCAAAGCGCAACGCGTTAGAAGATTGGTGCGGGAGGAAACGAACCGGTTTTTTGACCAGTTTGACTTTCTGATTTCACCCGTTACACCTACTACCGCTTTTACAATTGGTGAAAAAACCGAAGATCCATTACAAATGTATCTGGCGGATATTTTTACTGTGCAGGCCAATGTGGTTGGAAATCCGGCGATCGCAGTTCCAAATGGAACAGACAACGAAGGAATGCCGATTGGAATTCAGATAATGGCTCCTTATTTTGGTGAGGAAAAAATGCTGGCATTCGCCGACTACCTGACCAGGTTCACTCAAAAGGTTGCCGAAACCTATCATACAGATCAGGAGGTCTAAATTTTTTTGACCTTGCTTTTTAAGCAGCATCTGTATTTTACCCAATGTTAAAAGGAAATTATCGTGCCAGAATAGAAGGCGGTTATCCAAAAGTTATTCTGACAAAGGTTTTTTGTGTATAAAAAGTAAATGTATTAGAGATTATTGCGATTCATCAGGACGATTTCCCGGAAGAGGGAGTTTTGAAAACAGGATTTTCTATCTGTAAGTAGTTTAAAAACAGGTATCAGCCATCGAAAACCGTGAATTGATTAACCTTCAAAAAACATTTTATTAATGAGGCTTTCTAAAAAAGTATTGTGGCTCGGAGCCATGTGTGCAGGGTTCTGGAATGCATCCGCCAACGCGGCGATTCCACAGGAGAAGTTAACATTCGAGCAAGATACGCTTAAAACCGAAGCTCAGGAGGAAGCAAGCCTGCTTCCATACCTACCCGAAGTTGAAGAAATAGGACCTAATCCCGCCGTTCCCCAGGATCTTCTGAAAGAGCGGTTTGCAAAACTTGAAAAGTCCATTCCGCTTACCTACCACAAATCCTCTCACGAGTTCGTAGAATATTTCATTTATAAGAAGGCGGATTTCACCCGGACGATGATGGCGCGGATGCCCCTGTTTTTCCCGATGTTTGAAAAAGCATTGCAAAAGCATGGTCTGCCTACCGAATTGAAATACCTTTCCATGATCGAGTCGGGACTTAATCCTACGATCATTTCCCACGCCCGCGCGGGCGGACTTTGGCAGTTTATGCCTGCAACCGGCCGTGAGTTTGGTTTGTATCAGGACAAATACATCGATGAGCGCTTTGAGCCGGTAAAAGCCACAGAAGCTGCTTGTCTTTATCTTAAACAGCTTTACAGAATTTTTGGCGACTGGGAGCTCGCATTAGCTTCGTATAACACGGGTCCGGGCAATGTAAAGCGTGCTATGCGCCGGTCAAGAGGTACTACTTTCTGGACGATCTATAATGTACTTCCGAGAGAAACACGCTCCTATGTGCCGCAGTATGTCGCGATGAACTATATGATGAATTATGGTTACGATCACGGCATTTTCCCTCAGACTACGGAGTTCCAGATCCCGCACGATACCGTGCACATCAACGGTTACATTGATCTGGCTGCTTTTTGTGAGCAGAGCAGTATCAATATGGAGGATCTGAAAAAGTTGAACCCGCAGATTACCAAAACCTCACTTCCTGCACAAACGCGCGATTTCGTACTGAAAGTACCCAGCCCGCAGTACACTTACTTTGTCAGCAACCGTGACTCGATCATGAATTATTGCACGGGCAAGGTGTTGAATGGCGTGCTTGTTGCCAAAGCAGATAGTACCAGAACCGACTCACTGAGTGTCAATAAAGCGTTCCCTTATGCATTGGCCAGTCAGACTTCCGAGACGGACGAAGATGAGGACACAGGCGAAGAGCAGGTATTGGTTGAAAGAAACCGCACCAAAAAGACCAGTCACACAGTACGCCGCGGAGAAACGTTATCTACTATTTCGAAAAGGTACCACGTGAGTGTTGCCGAGCTGAGAAAGTGGAACCGCATTCGCAGGTCTGCTATCGCCAGAGGACAGCGGCTGGTGATTTACAAAACTGTAAAAGAAACGGCGCCAGCTCCGGTGAGAGTAGCAGCCGCAGCTCCAAAAGTTGACGAGCAGAAAGCATATAACCAGGCAAGGCATACCAGAAAGCGCTACCATACAGTTCAGAAAGGTGATACTTTGTGGATCATTTCACAACGCTACGGACTAGAAATAGGACAGCTGAAAAAGCGTAACAAAATACGCGGTAACTCTATCAAGCCTGGACAAAAACTGATCATTTCTGCCTAATATTCAACAGTCCACAATGCACATACTATTTATATGATTGCCTACGTTAACGGAACAGTAGCGTACAAAGACCCGGCATATGCGATTATCGATGTGAACGGATTGGGCTACGAAGTTCGCATTTCCTTACAAACATATACCTCACTTCCCGAACCGGGCGAACGTTGCAAACTTGTGACGTTTTTGAGTATAAGGGAAGATGCACATGTGTTATATGGTTTCTGGGGAAGTGATGAAAAAAAGTTATTCCTGGATCTGATTACCATTTCAGGAATAGGTCCGTCGACGGCTCTTGTCATGCTTTCCTCTCTGTCTTCATCCGAAATAAGACAGGGAATAATCGATGAAGATCTTCGACTGATCCAGTCCATCAAAGGGATTGGATCAAAAACTGCTCAACGCGTTATTCTGGAATTAAGAGATAAAATACGCAAGGAAGAGCTGGTATCAACAGGTCAGAAATCGTCAGACACATCTTCCGGAACTTTGCGAAATGAAGCCCTCGCTGCGCTGATTACCCTCGGGATACCGAAGGCAACAGCGGAGAAAAGCCTGGACGCCATTATCAAAAGGGAAGGGTCTGAAATCACAGTAGAAAACTTGATAAAACTAGCGCTTCGTTAAACTGAACCGCAATGCATTTTTGTAAAAACCTTTACGCAGATAAAATCGTCTTGATGGATTTGATTGTAATTACAACCTTCTCTAAATAAGTCTATTACTTTGTCATCAACGATTTACTCTTTTCTATTTAAAGTCTTAAGTATATCAGCCGGAGCGGCTTTGCTGGCCAATATCTCGGTTGATGCGGATGAGCCATATTCACAATATCCACAGGAGTGGGTTGTGGAAGATACCATTCCCGATACGAACAGAAGAACAGTCGACAGGTCCGGCAACCAGCTGATCACACGCTGGAAGGATTACTATTCCAACCGGATCGCCGAGCCGCGTCCCCGCTCTCCTTTTTACCTTCGTGACC
>NZ_JBHYGF010000157.1:29479-29742 GCF_051859145.1 Dyadobacter sp. | reverse complement strand
GGGGGTTTTAGGTTTGGATAAAACGGTTACTTCGCTGCTGGCTGGTGCCGGCGTACTTGCACTCGCACTCGGTTTCGCATTCCAGGATTTGACCACCAACTTCATCTCAGGCGCATTCATCGCGATCCAGCGGCCAATCAAGGTAGGAGATATAATTGAAACCAATGGATTTACCGGGAAAGTACTGTCAATCGGGCTGCGCTCTGTGAAGCTCGACAACTTCGCCGGCCAGCACGTAGAGCTGCCCAGCAAGGATATTTTTC
>NZ_JBHYGF010000157.1:9457-29462 GCF_051859145.1 Dyadobacter sp. | reverse complement strand
AACCAATTGTCAATTTCACATTTTCGGGAGAAAGAAGGGTGCAAGTCGAATGCAGCATCGGCTACAAGGACGATCTGGGAATTGTAGAGAACCTCGCACTTTCGGTAATCAACCAGCTCCCATTCCTGAACAAGCTAAAACCCGTAGAACTCAACTTCACGAAATTCACTGAAAAAAGCATCGATTTCGAAATCCTGATCTGGATAGATCAAAACAAAATTGGTCCAGGCCCCGCTAAGAGTGTTGCGATGAAGGCTGTTAAAAAGGTTTTTGATGAGAATGGGATTGGGTTTCCTGCGGCGGTGGTGCCTGTTAGGAGTGGGGAGATGCCTGTTCCGGGCAGAGAAGGTTTTGGTGGAATCCATTCTTAGCTAATTGATTTCTGTCCTATTACATTTGAAATCTCAGATGTTTTCGGAAAGCATAGTAGCCGATATAAACCAGGATTTCGAGCAGGATCACTAGGTAAGGCATACCCCAGATTGTGTCGGCTAAAAAGTGATGTTTGATGATCAGGTCTTCCATTATTATGCCGAAAAAGAGGAAGACGAAAACAGGAAATGCGAGTAGGTAAAACAAAAAATCCGCCAGTCTGTTCGCGTTCCTAATTGACTGATAAGCCAGTATCAAAGGGGGAAATGTGATCAGCCAAATACATAGATTCATTAGCCAAAATATGAGTTTATCGTCGCCAAAAAATGCTCGTATAACAGCGGATTCATCATTTGCTCCCATTAAGTTGAAGAAAATTCTCATAATCGGGATAGTTGCGAATATCAATGTGATACCAAAAAGCTTTTCGCTGCTATTTTCCTTTTTCAGCATAAAATATCCGATCCACATAGGTGTATAGTTGAATAGTAAAGGTCCGACTATGGTAGCCACCCAGGCCAGAACCGGGTGGCTTTTAAGACAACCTTCTGCAAGCTGGAAAGAGTTGAAAGTTTTAAATCCCCATTCCCCACATATCAAAAAACCAGCAACATGGTGCGCAAGCTCGTGACTGATACCAAGTATCGAACCCAGGCAGATGAATGCGAACAAATATTTCGGGGTAAATTTAATGATCATGCAGTTGGAGAGTTTGCAGATATAATGAAATTTATGAAATGAAGCAGGTGCTGCTGGTTAGTTGAATATCAGTAAATCGTTCTCTCCGTCTGCATTTAATGAGCTACCGGTTGGAATAAATGGATCTTCGGTACGCCAAAATTCAAAGTGCCCGCTGTCTTAGTCGAAATGGAACTATCCCCCACATTTTCCCCTACCATTCGAAAATTCCTTTTGATTTCCTCAAACAATCATCTTACGTTTGCCTCGCTCAAAATTCTCAACATAAGTCTTATTGCCCGACCTCTGTCAAGAGGTCAGGAGTGTGCTATACGGAACTACGTATACCTATTAACGGTGTCGTGGCTACCGTAATGGACGTATAGCACCATTATCCTTATGTTGAGGATTGAGCAACGGAAAGCGCGGCACCGTTAACTGGCCCCGCACCACGCAAAACGGTATACACACCATGTCAGACATCGAAAAAACCATCAAACCCCGCTACACCTCCGAAGAACTCATTCAAAATTTCCTCGACGCCGAATACGACCTGGCCGAAATGGAGCAGCTTTTCACCGATATGATGCTGCGTTACATTTACCCGACAAAGGATTGGAACCCCGGCCCGAGAGTGACGCGCGATGTATTGGATCGGGGAGAGATTTTCCTGGATCTGTTAAGAGGGATACGTAGCCGGTTGTGATTTTTAGAAACAGGAGAACAGATACATTTCCCCCCGAAACAAACAAAAAGCCCCCGCTACAAATGCAGCGAGGGCCTTTAACTGAACCTTAACTAATATTAATACCTGTAAGTCTCCGCTTTGAATGGACCTTCCAGGGAAACGCCGATGTAAGCAGCTTGTTCGTCTGAAAGCTTTTCCAGCTTCGCGCCTACGTGGGCAAGGTGGAATGCAGCTACTTTTTCGTCCAGTGCTTTTGGAAGTACGTATACTTTTTTCTCGTAAGCAGCTGTGTTGGTCCAAAGTTCGATCTGAGCCAGAGTCTGGTTAGAGAATGAGCACGACATTACAAACGATGGGTGACCCATTGCACAGCCCAGGTTTACCAAACGGCCTTCTGCCAATACGATGATATCTTTTCCTTCTACATTGTAGATATCAACCTGTGGTTTGATCTGCGATTTTGAAGCGCCGTATGTGCCGTTCAACCAGGCCATATCGATTTCGTTATCGAAGTGACCGATGTTACAAACCACCGCTTTGTCACGCATCGCAAGGAAGTGACGATCTGTGATGATCTTGTAGTTTCCGGTTGCTGTAACGAAAATGTTCGCACGGGTTGCAGCTTCATCCATTGTAACCACCTCAAAACCGTCCATTGCAGCTTGAAGCGCACAAATCGGGTCGATTTCAGTTACCAATACACGGCAGCCAGCGCCACGAAGTGACTCCGCAGAACCTTTACCTACGTCACCGTAACCAGCCACAACTGCGACTTTACCGGCAAGCATCAGGTCAGTTGCGCGACGGATTGAATCTACAAGAGACTCGCGGCAACCGTATTTGTTATCGAATTTAGATTTCGTAACTGAGTCATTTACATTGATTGCAGGTAAATGAAGCGTTCCGTTTTTCAGGCGGTCGTACAAACGAAGTACGCCAGTTGTAGTTTCTTCTGAAAGTCCTTTGATACCAGCGATCAGTTCAGGATATTCGTCGAAAACCATATTGGTAAGGTCACCGCCGTCATCAAGGATCATGTTCAAAGGCTTGCGATCTTCGCCGAAGAACAACGTTTGCTCGATGCACCAGTTAAATTCTTCTTCGTTCATTCCTTTCCACGCGTAAACCGGGATACCAGCTGCCGCGATAGCCGCCGCTGCGTGGTCCTGCGTAGAGAAGATGTTACAGGAAGACCAGGTAACTTCCGCACCCAAAGCAGTAAGTGTTTCGATCAAAACCGCAGTCTGGATCGTCATGTGCAGACAGCCTGCCACGCGTGCACCTGCCAATGGTTGTGACGGTCCGTATTCTGCGCGGATCGCCATCAAACCCGGCATTTCAGCTTCTGCCAATGTAATTTCTTTACGACCCCACTCAGCAAGTGAGATGTCTTTAACCTTGTAAGGAATGTACGTGTCGGTCGACGTTGCCATTATTTTACAGTTTTAGTTATATCTTGATTATAATACAAAACTAAGTAGAAAAACCACGGAGGGGAAGAAATGTAGATACAAATTGTGATTTGTGATTGTAAATCAGACGTTTTATCTTTTCAGCTGCGGCTTAGGCGCACTTTGGCACTCACACTGCGCTATATCTCCGGTAGTGGCAGATATTTTGTCTTGGCAATAAAAGGTTGCCTCCCCAAAATGCCGTTCGTCGACAATTTCCATACATCTGTCTACCAGCTTTGCTGCGCAGATCTTTGGCTTTTGAAATAGCTATATTTGTTCATGCGTGCGAATGTCCCCATACTTTCCGGTATCGCCAGAAGGAGAACCTTGCTTCATGTTTCATTCTGGCTGACCATTTTGATCATATTAACGGTTATCTATGGTGCGGGAATGCCCGGCTACGGGCTTGCTCTGGGCGTGGTGGCTATGTTTATGCCGATCCACATTTTCTATTTCTACTGCATCGCCTACTTTCTGATCCCGCGGTTTTTTAATCGGAAAAGGTACGTGGAGTTTGTGATCTATTTGATTCTGTGCATTATTGTTTCCACACTCTTATTCAGGTTACTTGAAATACTGGTTGCCGATCCGATCGTTTACGCGGCGGTACGGAAGACGGATCCTGCATTTGTTTGGGTCAAATTGCAGGGGAGCTTCCGGGAGCAGCTATCGCGGCCGGTGTACCTGATCAATGCATTTGAACAAACGAATATTTTTGTCTGGATAGCCCTGTCCATTAAATTTTTCAAGATGTGGTTTGAAAGAAGGCAGGCCGTGATAGAGGCTGAGCTTAACTTTTTGAAAGGTCAGCTACACCCTCATTTTCTGTTTAATACCCTTAATAACCTCTACGCACTGACATTGACCCAATCACCTCAGTCTCCGGCGGTGGTAATGGGGCTGGCGGAAATTTTGCGTTACATGTTGTACGAAGCCAACACGGACATTGTGGAGCTGGAAAGGGATATCCGCATTGTGGAGAGTTATATCGAGCTTGAAAAGATCCGCTACGAAGAGCGACTGGATATCAATTTCAGTATAAACGGACTTACTCCCGGCTTTAAAATAGCGCCGCTGCTGATTTTGCCGCTGGTTGAAAACGCATTCAAACACGGAGTCAGTGAGCAGGTGGGGCAGGCGTGGATTAATATGGATTTGCGCATTAAAAACAATAATCTCAAATTCAAAATCAGCAACAGCAAGCCGGAAACAGCTGTGAGGGAAACCGGGAAGCACCACGTGAGCATCGGGCTCGCGAATGTCCGGAAGCGGCTGGATATTCTCTATCCTTCTGCACACCAGCTCAAAATTCTGGAAGAGGAGGATGTATTTGCGGTGATTTTGGAAATTGAACTCGACAAACGACTGGAAATCTGAGTAACATGAAAATTACAGCGATGCTGGTCGACGATGAGCCGCATGCCATCGAGGTACTGGACAACTATCTGGGGAATTTCGGGGAAATTGAAGTAGTAGCCCGCTGCCAGGACGCGATCCAGGCTTTTCAGGTTTTGCAGCAACAGAAAGTTGATCTGATGTTTTTGGATGTAAAAATGCCCGGCCTCAAAGGCACCGACCTGCTGCGGAGCCTCAAAAATCCGCCCAAAGTCATTTTTACAACCGCTTACCAGGATTATGCCGTAGAAGGTTTTGACCTCAATGCAGTTGATTATCTTCTCAAACCAATCCCGTTCGAACGTTTCCTGCGTGCGATTGATAAGGTTTTTACGGGTTTGAATATCAGTAACCAATCCGTTTCCATTGCGCAACAGAATTTAGCCGCCAATAAAGATATTTTCCTCTACCTCAAAGTGGATCGCAAAATGGTGAAGGTGAATGTAAATGACATTTACTGGATCGAAAGTCTGCGCGATTACATTAAAGTGGTGCTGAAAGACAAAGTGCTGATCACAAAACAAAAGATCAGCCTGCTGGAAGAACTGCTTCCCGAAGACAGCTTTATCCGCATTCACCGCTCATTTATAGTTTCCGTCGAAAAAGTGGAAAGCTACCATTCCCACAAAATCGAGATCGATGGAAAAGAACTCCCAATCGGCCGGAATTTCAGAAATGACTGCCAAAAAAGATTCAAACTGATCTTCTGATTAATTATCCCCGGGCTCAAGCCCGGGGCAATGGATTGCTTTTGCAATGGAAAATCCATTGCCCCGGACTTCAGTCCGGGGACAAGAATAAAAGGAATGGATTGCTATCAGCGCCGTTTGTCGATAAAAAATGTTGTTGATCGACAGTAACTTCTCCTCCTTATTTCTCCTCGGCTTTTCAGCTTAAAATTGCAGCGCCATTTGCATTGGCACACTCATAATTTTAGTAAAAAGCCATATAGCCATGTTAAAAAGTAAAAGAATCCTTCTGGCAGTCCTCTCTCTGGGGCTGCTTGTATCAGGTTGTAATGAAGAAGAGACCGTCACACCTTCCCAGCTCACCGCACGCGCCGGCGCTGACCAGAATGTGAAAGTAGGAGAGCAGGTAACGATCGACGGTACCGGTTCTACGGACAGCAACAACAAGCCTTTTCAGTTCCGCTGGACAGTTGCCAAAAAGCCCGCGGGAAGTACAGTAACCCTGGCCACACCTTCGCAGGGAAAAGCAACTTTTACCCCCGATTTGCCCGGTGATTACGAAGTCGATATGACGATCTTCAATGAGAATGGAGAGAACACCGACAAAGTGCTGGTCACCGCTACCATTATCCAGCCCATTGAACTCGAAAGGGATATCAGAACCAAAACGGTACTCGAAAACCGCATTGACAACCCGAACATACCCGACTACATTGTCAACAACAACACCCAGGTAAATGCGGAACTTACATTGAAACCCGGCGTAGTAATCGCATTTGCAAGAGATACCCGCCTGGAAGTCAACTACAATGGCGGTATCCTAATCGCAAAAGGCGACTCTGCCAAACCGATTCGTTTGATCGGGAAGGAAGCTAGCAAAGGGTATTGGTCAGGCGTTATTTTCAGATCGGCGAGCAGCGCGAATGAAATGGAGTACGTACAAATTCTTCACGCTGGCGGCAAGCCGATCATTTCTACGATTAAAGCAGGTTTTGCAGTGATCGGAACTTACAAGGCTAACCTGTCGATCAAGCATTCGCTTTTTGAGGATAATGGCGGTTACGGTTTGTATGTGGATGAAGCTGTAACGATCACAGGTTTTGAGAAAAATACATTTAAAAACAATGTGGAAGCCGCTGTTTTAGTAGGCGCTGACATTGTGAGCAGCCTGGATTATAATTCCAGTTTTACCAACGGAAACGGCCGAAATGTAGTTGAAATCTTTGCCTCAACACTCAAAAAGAATGTGACCACTGAGGTAGTTTGGGCAGGTTTCAAAGACAAAACGCCGTACCGCATCCTCGAAGGAATGGGCTCCGATGCAAACTGGAAGATCATGCCGGGCGTAACCATTGAAATGGGACGCAATGCAAGATTGTCGATCGACGACGGGTACTTCAATGTAGTGGGTACCAAAACCAATAAAATCGTGATCAGGCCGGCCGAAAACGCGCGGGCTTACTGGCGGGGAATGATCTGCTTCTCGACAAGTACTAAAAACATTATGGAGAACGTCGATATCTCCGGCGGCGGCAGTACCGCACTTGTATCAGGCAAGAAAACGAATATTGCAGTCTACGGAGGCAATTCGAGCTTGCAGATCAGGGATTCGCATATTTCAGGAAGTGGCGGTTACGGTGTGTTTGTTAATTACCAGGCTAGCGTGAATGAAGACATTGAAACTGCAAACACATTTGCAGACAATGCCGAGGGAAAATTGCTGAAAGAGTAGCCCAATGGACAACCTTACTCCCTGCATCAGCCTGATCTTCGGGCTGATTGCATTCCTCACTGTGTTCACGTTTTTTCAGGCAGCGGGCAGCAGTGGCAGATTTGGGCTCCTGCTACTTTCCTGGATTGCGTTGCAAAGCTGCGTTTCCGCCTCGGGGTTTTATCATCATACCGATTCCACATTCCCGCGGTTACTTATAATGGTGGTCCCACCTGTGATCCTGGTGACCTGGCTTTTTCTGGCCAGGTCCGGGAAAGCACTCCTGGACCGGATGGATCTGCATTTGCTCACCGTGATCCACGTCGTGCGCGCTCCTACGGAAGTGGTCATGTACTGGCTGTTCATTTGCCGGGTAGTACCAGCCGAATTAACGTTCCAGGGTGGAAATCTCGACATTATCGCAGGAATGACAGCGCCGGCAATCTACTATTTCGGGGTGCTGAGAGAGAAGATAAAGTGGCAAATGCTGGTTTGTTGGAACGTGCTCGGGTTGGGTTTGACGATCAGTATCGTGTTCAAATTCATTTTCTCTGCCGCATTCCTTTCGGAGAGCCTCGCAGTGCACCAGCCGAACATTACTTTGCTGCAATTTCCATTCGTGTTTTTGCCGGGCATTATCGTGCCTGTAATCATTTGCTCACATCTGGCCGCTATCCGCCTTCTTGTAAAAAGCAGTTCTGTTAACCCCAAAAGCAAAACAGACCATCGTCACACGATCAGACAGCTCATGATCAAAACATTGGCCAGCCATGAAAAACACCAAAGTTAAATTGCTGGCTGCTTTGCTGATGGTACTGTGCATTTCATCCGGCTTTTCGGTCCAGCGTAAATCGCGCCGCCAGCCGGTTGCGGAGCGTGGATTCTGGGTTACTGAAACTGATCCCGCAAGCAAAACCACAATAATCCGCTTTTATGCGACAAGCAACCATCTTGTCTCTGAAAGAAAGGAAGACAAGGAGCTGGATGTAAGAAGATTGGCAGTCAGAAAAGCACTGAACAGCGCCTTGCGAAAAGAACTTGAAAAAGACTCCCTCACACAATCTTTACCAAAGCTTTATGAAGTCAATTGAAATAGTGTCCATTGTGCGCCTTGCGGGTTTTGCATTGTATTTCTTTATCGCTGCACAGGGTGCGTTTTACCATTTCGGGTTTGGAAAAGCATTGTATCAAATTCCTGCTGAGCATTTTATTGAGCTGCGCAAAGTGGTTGATCCGGCTGTGCGGAGCAAGTTCAAAATGCTGTACCTCGCCGCGCTGGCTGTGATGCTGCTTTGGGTTGTTTTAACCGATAAGTCTGCGGGTTTCTGGTCTTACGGATTGGTATTGCTTGCCTTTCTCCTGCTGGTAGCCGATATGGTGTTCATACTCCGGTTTAGCGAGCCTGTCAACGAGCTGATCAACAGTGATCTTCTGAATACAGAAAGAGGCTATTCCAATGCAAGATCAGAGTGGTTGAAATTCATCTTTATCAGAGGATACCTGTCACTTGCGGGTTTTGCATTGCTGGTTATTCAGCTTGCTTTCAAGTCAAACTGAGTACAACGCGGATCTTTACAGTTAAACATTTTTAAACCTAATAGCCATGAAAAACAGAATTTCTTACCCGACAAACCTGCATTGTCGGAAAACTTTGCTTGCGGTGCTTTTTGCGGGAATGTCACTTGTTGCCTGCAAGGAAACCGAGCCCGGGGTAATTCCTGACGTGATCAGCAAAGATGAAAAAGCCATTATTCCGGCGAAAGACCAGCGTTTTGTTTACAAGATCCAGGAAAGCGACGGTACCGAATCCAGTGCAGTTACCAAAGTACTTGCTGTGCGGGACTCGGCCGGGATAGCTGTTTATGATATTGAAAATAAGATCCAGTATGAAGAAGCCGGCAGCCTCACTTTGAAGTACAACGCATTCAGCAAAGACGGAAAAACGACCAATGAAATTTCCACTGCCGCCGGCCTGAATGCGATTGTAGAGTACATCGGAGAATTTGCGATCATCAAAAGTTCGGAACTGTCTGGACTTCCGCAGCGGCAGATTTTTGAGAATAAGGCAACTGTCGGCAGTAAGGTAACTTTCAGCAGCGCGCCTGTGAGGCAATATATGGAGCTGGAAATTCCTATCGAAGACGGAGATCCCATTTCAGCCGAAATTGAATGTCTGGTAACTTACCACGAAGGCAAAGCTGTGAAAGAAGAATCAGTTACGACGCCGGCGGGTACATTCAACTGCACCAAATGGGAATATTCCTACGACCTAGAAACGAAGCTGACATCGGCGGCATTTCCGTCAGAGGAATCGGCAGTTGTTTATACCGTGCACCTGTGGACAGCACCGGGGATCGGGATTGTCAAATCAGAAGAATTTTCGGGCACGGACGTGACTAAAACAGAGTTGCAGAAAATTGAAAAATAGAGCTGCTATGCGAACAAAACTGATTTGGATGCATTGCCTGGCGGGTATGATCCTGCTTTTCAATGCCTGTAAAACGGACAATAATCCTTCTCCTGACGGGGGTAAGTTGGAGGAGGGATATGCAGTTGGGAAAGTTACCGGAACCGACGGAAGCCCGCTGAAAGGAGTGGAGATTGTTGTAGATAATACAATGCTATACAATTCGTACGCACTGGGCAGATCTGACGAAAAAGGCAACTACAAAATCCAGCTGCCCAAGGTTGGTACTTTCATGGCATCTGCGCAGATCAAGAAAGAGTATAATGGCGAAGTGTACGAGCTCGATCTTGATCCTGATGTGTACGAAGAATTCAGTATCGACGGCGCAGTTCGCAATTTTACCTGGAAATTAACCGGCCGGCGACCAGAGGGAGAAGGATATTACGGCGCGTCCATTGAAGTAAATAAATCAGTGAACAGCGAAATATACGATTCGGAAAACATCGAATTCACCTTATCCCCGGTTGGAACCCTGATCGACGGATCGAAGGGGAAAACATTGAAATTAAAGCACGGAGCACCATTTTCCAAAGAATACGGCCGGCTCGTGGATGTTCCCCTAGGCAGATATAAAATGACCGCCTATTATAATGGAGAATCAGGAAAAATGCCGCTAAAACTCAGAAAGCACTTTTCAGAAGATAATTATGAAACAGAACTGACAATCGACTTCGAACCAGAAAATATCTGGGGAAAGAATATTTCGATTATCAGTTACACGGAATAGAAATTAATGATTGAATAAGATTAAAGATAATTTGTAAAATATCAATTTCAAAAAATTCAATTCCACAAACACTATCTTAAAATCCCCGGGCTGAAGCCCGGGGCAATAGATTTTCTTAGGGCCGGAGGCCCATAAACTTTAGAATCCATTCCCGTCGACTTCAGTCGACGGATCGCACTCAATGGATTGATTGAAGGACAAATTCAATGGATTGATTGTCACATTCAGTGGATTTATTGTATATCACACTCTATGGATTGATTGAATGTCAAATTCAATGGATTGATTGTATATCGCACTCTATGGATTGATTGATCAAATATCACATCCATTGGATTGATGTATCTCGCAATTGGTGGATTTATTCATTTATTGAATATCACACTTCCAATGGAGTACAATATATCACACTTCAATGAAATGAATTATACCAACACAGCGAAGCTTTTGAAAATCGCTCCCACCCTAACTGCATCGAATATACGCGCCTGGGTGCCGCCGTGGTTCAGTACCGATTGTTCGTGGGATGTAACGCACATTTCGCAACCATTCAGAGCCGATACCACCAGACTCAGCAATTCAAAAAACTCTTTGCCAAGCACAGGATTCACCATAATGCTCATTTTGATACCTGCAGGTGCATTATCATAGAACTCCTTGTGCATGAAATGCCTGAAACGGTAGAATACATTGTTTGCATTCATCAGGGAAACGCAGGCAGTTACCTCTGCAATTTCTTTGTCCTCAGCGCCTTCCGTTTTCAAAAGCTCTTCCAAAGCGGAAATCAATGGGGTATTTTTTTCATTCACTGCTACTGACAAAGCGATCAGAAGTGCCTCTTTGCGGTTCAATGTATTTGATTTCAATACATTGCTCACATTCACTTTCAGATCTTTCAAATAGCGGTGGTCGAGTGCTGCCAGTTTATTGATCAGCACACTGTCAAAATCTGCGGGCAGATTGACTTCTTTATACAGGGAATCTTTCGTGTTACCTGTTGCTGCAAATGGATACATGTGGGGAAGTTTGAGTGAAGAGTGGTGATAGTCTGTGAGTTTATGAGTTGAAGGTTTATGAGTTTATGAGTGCACATTACGACAACTCATAAACTCATGAACTTATAAACTCATAAACTTAAATTAAGCCAGAGTAGCTTCGCCTTTTTGCCAGTTGCATGGGCAAAGCTCGTCAGTTTGCAAAGCATCCAAAACGCGGATTACTTCGCCTACATTACGGCCAACTGAAAGATCGTTAACACTTACCCAGCGAATAATCCCTTGTGGATCAACGATGTAAGTCACACGGTAAGCGATTTTCTCGTTTTCTTCCAAGATACCCAGCTCTTCTGCCAAAGATTTTGAAGTGTCAGCCAGCATTGGGAATTGCAGGTCGCGCAGGTCGTCGTGGTTTTTTCTCCATGCAAGGTGAACGTATTCGCTGTCTGTAGAAGCACCGATCAGGATCGTATCACGGTCAGCGAAGTCGCCTACGTGCTTGCCGAATTCGGCGATTTCTGTTGGGCAAACGAATGTAAAGTCTTTTGGCCACCAGAACATGACCATCCATTTCTCAGAGTTTTTGTGGTCTTCTGAGGTAATATCATAGAATTCGTTTCCTTTTTCCAATGATACTACTGATGTTTTTTTGAATTCAGGGAATTGTGATCCCACTGATAACAGTCTATTTGCCATGATTGCTCGGTAGTTGATAAGTTGTATTTTTTTGTGACACAAATTTATAACTGCGTGTATCCTTAGACAAGGTTGATCCTGGTACTATGGGAGGAAAGAGTTGTTTTAAATAAATGAATTTGATTTTGTTTATATAAAAGTAGATGTTATCATTTTTATCAATAACTACATTGATAGGCGCAATAGGATTATGCCAACATTTACTTTAATCTGTCTCTTAGCCGGGCAGCAAATTCAGCACGGTTTCCAGCGACATTCCCCTTGATCCTTTGATCAGAATGTATGTATTTTCCTGCGGGTTGTCCATGACCCAGTTATGCAGTGAAAATTTGTCAGGAAAGTAGTAAGCTTTGGGCAATGCAGGCAGCGCGTGCTGCATTAATGCGCCTGCCAGGATCACGATATCAAACTTTTCGGCCGCAATCTGCTTGCCCAATGCAAGGTGCTCTTCGGCCGCAGCATCGCCCAGCTCAAACATATCTCCCAAAATCAGCATTTTACGTGGGGCTTCCAGTCTGGCGAAGTTGGCAATAGCTGCTGCCATCGATGACGGATTTGCATTGTAAGCATCCATAATCACCGTATTTGATCCTTTTTTGACAAACTGCGACCGATTGTTATCAGGCTCGTAAGTAGAAACTGCTTCCAGTGCATCGGCATCGGCCACACCGAAATGCTTGCCCACAGCCAGCGCAGCACAGATATTGTCAAAATTGTATTGTCCGGGTAAATGCGTCGTGATCGTCTTGCCGCCTGATTCAAAAACGACCATCGGATTTTCAGAAATCAGCTTTGGATTAACCGGGCTGTTTTCTGAACAGTAAAACACGATCTCGCCAAATGCGCGCCGCTTGCTCACCATTTCCATGATCACGTCAATGGTCGAGTTCACGAAAACGGTACCCTTCTTTTTGGAAAGGAAATCAAACAGCTCGCCTTTCCCTTTTTTCACACCTTCGGGTCCACCGAAACCTTCCAAATGCGCCTTTCCGATGTTGGTAATCAGTCCGTGGGTAGGCTGCGCAATGGAGCAGAGTAATGCAATTTCCTCCTGGTGATTCGCGCCCATTTCAATTACCGCCATTTCCTGTTTGGCCGGATCAATGGAGAGTATCGTGAGCGGCACGCCAATGTGGTTGTTCAGGTTACCAACAGTCGCATAAGTGTTGAATTTCATCGAAAGCACTTTAGCGATCAGCTCTTTGGTCGTTGTTTTTCCATTGGAACCTGTGAGTGCAATCACGGGGAATGTGAAAGTTTTGCGGTGGTGCCGCGCCAGGTCCTGCAAGGCAGCCAGTACATTTTCAACTAACAGAAAACACGGGTCAGCAGCAACATTTTCATCGTCTACCACTGCGAATGCAGCACCTTTCTGCAAAGCCTCCGCCGCATACTGGTTACCGTCGAACTTATCTCCCTTCAAAGCGAAGAATATACAACCATTCGTGATCTTGCGCGTGTCAGTACAAATGGAGGCGCCTTTTTTAAAGTGCTGATAAATAGTCTCGGTGGAAGTAAACATGGAAATAGCTGTTCGTTATAAAGTTATCAGGCCTTATTTCGTTAGGTTTGAAGCGCGGAAACGTCAGCCGAGATACCTGCAAAACTAATAGATTATTCCTCAACGATGCGAACCATTTATACCTCCTTATATCTTCTGATCCTTTCTTTTTTGCTAGCGCCCGCCGCGTTTTCACAGCAGGTTTGGTTTAAAACCGATACTGTTACCAGCGTAACTTCAAAAGGTACGAGGCTGCTCAATCCCTGGGCGGGCGGACTGAATGCGTCGCAATTTCTGAAAATGCATTTGAACAACGATTCCGAAGAAGATCTCCTCGTATTTGACCGCACCAACAGCAAGGTAACTACGTTCATAGCCGCGACCGATCCCGTTAATTCTTCCAAAAAAGCATTCATTCACGCGCCTTATTACGAAACACTTTTCCCACAGGCAGACAACTGGATGATACTCGCTGATTATAATGGCGACGGAAATAAAGATCTTTTTGCAAGTACCTCGCTGGGGATCAGTGTATATCAGCAAATAAAAACGGCTGGTTCGTGGAGCTGGAAACTGATGCAGCCGGTTATTTTTACCAAAGGTTTTTCAGGAAATATCAACTTACAGGTTTCCGGGACCGACATTCCGGGGATTACGGATATCGACGGCGACGGCGACCTGGACCTGCTTACATTCGATTTTTCAGGAAGTTACATTGAACTGCACCAGAACCTGAGCGTCGAGAAGTTCGGGGTTCCGGACAGTCTGGGGAATGCAGGTAACCCTGTTTTCCAGCGTAATGGAGATTGCTGGGGCAATTTTCGCAAAGGGGAAGGCGAAGATTTTGTTTTTGATGTGGATTGCGGTGTGGTCACAAATCCCGGCGGTCGCGAAATGCATGCAGGTAACTCCATTCTTTTGCAGGATTTGAATGGGGATGGAAAAAAAGACCTGCTGGTGGGGCATGTGAGCAATGAGCACATTTCGCTGCTGACCAACTCAGCCGCGGGCCTGATTGCTGATTTTACAAGTTACTCCAACATTTATCCTACAAAAGACCCGGTACTGCTGCACATCTTCCCGGCAGCATTTTATGAAGACGTGGACTTCGACGGAGTACCTGACCTGCTGATTGCCCCAAACGTACCATCAAACGACCTGAATTCGACCGATTTCAAATCCTCAGGCTGGTTTTATCACAATACAGGTACAGCTTCAAAGCCTAATTTCCAGTTAGTTCAAAAGAACTTCTTGCAAAGTCAAATGCTGGACGTGGGTGAAAATGCAGTGCCCGCATTCTTCGATATCGACGGCGATGGGGACCTGGATATGCTTGTGGGGACAGGCGGAGTCCCTGGTACCAATGGATTTCGCGGCGGATTCTGGCTGCTCACCAATACGGGTACCGCGGCTGCACCGAAGTTTGATATAACTTCCGAAAATTACCTGAACTTACCCGCTTCGCTCGGACTTTTCAACCTCAAACCACAGTGGGCCGATTTCAATGGCGACGGTGTCGCCGATCTTGGATTTTCCGGCGTTTCTCTTAGTAATCTCAAACTGGAATACAGGTATATCCCGAACAAAGCGGCGGTCGGGGCGGCAGCCCAGCTGAATGTCGCCGAGGCAGTTACGATCGCATTACCTGCCGAATTGATCAGCAGCGACTCGCCGCATTTCTATGATACCGACGGCGACGGTAACCTGGACTTGTTGGTAGGAAGAGGCCAGGGGAACATTTACCATTACAGCAACACAGGTGCCAACAGGCAATTTGCATTCAAGCTTGAAACCGACGCGCTGGCCGGGGTAGGAGTCAATTTTGCAGGCCGCTCGCCGCAGCTCGCGGTTGCAGATTTCGATCTCGACGGCCGCGCAGACCTTGCCACGGTCGATCATACCGGCAATCTCCGGATTTTCCACGGTGCCGATTTCGGTAAGTGGACAGCGCGCGAGAGCCTGCTGGTGGACGTAAATGGAAAAGCAGGCACACCTGTTTTCGGAAACTACCTGTCCGTTACAGCCGCCGATCTGAACGGCGACCGCAAGCCTGACCTGGCAATTGGCACCAATGCAGGCGGTATCCGTTTGCTGACCAACGTTTTGCCAGTTTCAATTACAGGTACGGAGCCGGAAATTGGTTCAGTAAGCATTTTCCCAAATCCTGCCACGGGCTTTTTGAAAATCACATCCCCGCAAACCGGAACTTTCGATATACTCACTGCGGGCGGCCGCAGGATCCTTCAAAACCAGCGCGTCAATGCAAATGTGGAGCGGACAATTTCCACTGAAAACTGGCCTTCCGGCTTGTATCTGGTTGAATGGAAGAGCGGTGGAAGGCGGCTGGTAAAAAAGGTAGTTGTAGAGTAGATACCCACCAGGCGGCTCTTACATGATAAAATCCTAAACTCATGCAAGCTCTTCTTGGCGTTATCTTCCACTTTATCGGTGGTTTTGCTTCCGGCAGTTTCTATATTCCTTATAAGCAGGTCAAAGGCTGGGCGTGGGAATCCTACTGGATCGTCGGCGGGTTGTTTTCCTGGATGATCGTCCCGCCTATCGCAGCTTACCTGACCATTCCCGGCTTTTCCGAAATCATCTCACATACCGACAGCGGTACCCTGCTGATTACCTACATTTTTGGGTTGCTCTGGGGAATAGGGGGGCTTACCTACGGCCTGGGTGTACGTTACCTCGGCGTCTCGCTCGGCAGCTCCATTATCCTGGGACTTACTTCCGTTTTCGGCGCATTAATACCTTCCATTTACTACCAGTTTGAACCAAAACCCGGGAAAGACAGCATTTCAGACCTTTTTACAAACACCTGGGGGCAAATGGTTTTACTCGGCTTGCTGATCTCCATTATCGGGATTATCATCTGCGGAAAAGCCGGCAGCATGAAAGACAAAGACCTCACCAGAAGCGGCTTTGTGCCCGACGATAAATCGGAGTTTAAAATTGGGTTAGGGTTGACAGTTTCCATTATTTCCGGGGTACTGAGTGCCTGCTTTGCCTTCGGGATTGACGCGGGCAAAGTAATGGCGGAAGAAGCCAACAACATCTGGAAAGCCGCCAACCCGGGAGAGGGTGAGTTTTTGTTCCAAAACAATGTGACTTACATCGTGATTCTCTGGGGTGGACTTACGACCAACTTCATCTGGTGTATGTTCCTGAATGCCCGCAACAAAACTTTCGGCGACTATACCAATTCATCTACGCCGCTGCTTAGAAACTACATTTTCTCCGCGCTGGCGGGTACCACCTGGTTTATGCAATTCTTCTTTTACGGAATGGGCGAGAGCAAGCTGGGCAACGGACCGAGCTCGTGGATCCTGCACATGGCGTTCATTATCCTCATTGCAAACACCTGGGGGCTTGTTTTAAGGGAATGGAAAGGTGTGAGCAAGAAAACCATCACAACGGTGATCACCGGTATTCTTGTCATAGTACTTTCAGTGCTGGTAGTAGGCTATGGAAACTACTTACGGGAATAGTTTTAAATTATTGACCAAATCGGAGAAATATTTAAATAAAAGCATGATAGCGCAGGATAGTTAAGGTTACATCAACATTGATATTTACATACTGATTACAAGATTTAGTTGGATGTATTGAAGTGGAATGTTTATCAATGAGTTTTGTCCCTGGTTCCCGTGAAGCATTCAGAAATTTTACCCGAAGCCTACCTGGTCACACGTTGGCAGCAATTCTGTGCTGGTGATAAAAGTGCATTTGGTGAAATAACAGAGCTGAACTATGCTCCGTTATTCCACTACGGCACCCGCTTTACAGCAGATCGTGATATGATCAAGGATTGTTTGCAAGACCTTTTTCTTTCTGTTTGGGAAAAACGGGAGTCGCTCTCGGAGATTGCCGCGATCAAACCTTACCTTTTTCAATCACTCCGAAATAACCTGGTGCGGAGATGCAGGCGGCAATCTGTTTTTTCGGAAATCGGCTTGAATGAACCTTTTGACGACATTTCACCGGAATCCGACTGGATTATCAACGAAACCGACCACCTTACCAGCACCCGGCTCCGGCAGGCAATCGACTCCCTCCCGAAAAGGCAGCGCGAGGCATTGTACCTGAAATATTACGAGAACCTCTCCTACGAAGAAATTGCCGAAATAATGGGCCTGCAACGCCAGGCTGTGGCCAATTACCTGCAATATGGTATTCAGAAATTACGTGAATACTGGCACCACGCAGCCGTTTTCCTGGCTATTCTGTCTGACATCAACTGGTATTGATAAACTCCTAAAAAATATTTGAAAGTTCATGGGTACTATTTGCTGAGATGATACTCATCGTATTAAAGCAAATAATTTTCCAAGAAATCCATGAATAGCTATAAAGACTTCGAAGTCAAGGACTGGGTAGAGGACCTGCAATTCAGGCGGTGGGTTTACCACGGCGAATCCGACCTGTTCTTTCGGAGTTGCATGCAGAACAATGCAGCGCAGGTTCCCGCCATGGAGCAAGCCAGGGAAATCCTTCTTTCGGTGCGTGGCGAGCTGGATATTATTTCGGAAAAAGAAGTAAGGTCCCGCGTAACCGAAATCCTGGATGCTATTCCGGCCGACAATCCGCAGCCATTTCTCTGGTGGAAAGGCAACTGGCTCAAAGTCGCCGCCATTTTGATCCTTGCTTTTGGGATCGGCCTCAGCCTGTACCGGAAACCCGGCGCTTTGAAAGACCTCGAATTCAGCCTTGCAGCAGTGCAGCAGCCGAAAAAGGCCAGGAGTATGCAGGTGACAAACCACACCGGCAACATCCGGCTTGTAACACTACCCGACGGTAGCTCGGTGATCCTGAAACCCAATGCACGCATTACCTATCCCGAGTATTTTGAAAAGAGCAAAAGGGAAGTGAGCATGGCAGGCGAGGCGTTTTTTGAAGTGGTCAAAAATCCGGCGCAGCCTTTCTTCGTTTTTGCAGGCTCGATGGTAACAAAAGTGAAAGGCACCAGTTTCAGTATCCGCGCCAATGAGGGCGACGATGAAGTGAAGCTGGTGGTTAAAACAGGCATTGTGGAAGTATCGGCTTTGGAAAATGAAGGAGCCGATAATCCCCAACCCCGGAAGTTGGTACTTAAACCAAACGAGCAGGTAACCTTCAACCAAAAGAATAAATTAATGACTGCTGAGCTGGTCGAAAAGCCCGTTTTGCTTGACTTACCTGTTGAAAAGCAGGATTTCGAATTCAAGCGCACCCCGCTCACAGAGGTGTTTACCAGGATGGAAGAAACCTATGGGATCATGATCCGCTTTGATGCAGAGGCAATTTCCCGCTGCACAATTACCGCGAAGCTGGGCGATGAGCCTGTATCAGAGAAAATGGAAATGATATGCTCCGTGGTAAATGCAAAGTATGAGCTCAGTAACGGAGTAATTACGGTCACTTCCAATGGATGCGACTAAACTGTCTAACCTAAACTACTTATGAGAAGACTTCTTCATTTCAGTATGATCATTTTCCCGATCATGAAATTCACCGTTGCCCAGTGTCTGCTCCTGTTGCTATTTATGGAGATTGCCACGGCGGATAATCTGCGGGCACAGGAGATTTTAAGTCAGCGTATATCCATAACAGTTAGCAATATGGATGTGGCGCAGGTACTCGAAAAAATCGAGGGACAAACGAAAGTCCGCTTTGTGTACAGTGCCGAAATGATCGGTGCGGAACGGAAGGTAAGTTTTGAAGGGGAAAACCAGCGGCTCGATTCGGTACTCGAAAATTTACTTGTGCCTTTGGGAATTGAATACAAAGTTTCAAAACGCACCATTCTGCTGAAAAGAGCTGCTGAAAAGAAGACCTCGGAACAGCGAATGGAAATGCAGGAGAACACACCCGCAGCCGACCGGGACGTAACCGGTACTGTGATTGACGAAAAAGGCGCAGGTATCCCCGGTGTAAGTGTGGTTGTGAAAGGTACTACACAGGGTACTTCCACCAACATCGACGGTAAGTACCAGATCCTCGTGCCGGAAGATAATGCCGTGCTGATATTCAGTTTTGTAGGTTATATCAGTCAGGAAATTCCATTGGGTGCGGTTACTAACCTGGATGTGACGCTCAAAGTGGATGAGAAAGCATTGGAGGAAGTGGTAATTGTCGGTTTTGGAGAGCAAAAGAAAGTGTCGGTTACAGGCGCAGTATCGTCTGTGAGTTCGGAGATATTACAGCAAAGTTCATCAGCAAGCTTGGCCAATTCCTTGTCGGGGCGCTTACCGGGCCTGACCTCCATTCAATCGGGTGGGGGCCAGCCGGGACGCGATGATGCTACGATGTACCTTCGCGGCGCGGCAACCACCAATGGAAAAAGCCCGCTGATCCTGATCGACGGTGTGCCGCGGGACAACATCCGTACACTCGACGCCAATGAAGTAGCCTCGGTTTCCATTCTGAAAGATGCGTCAGCTACGGCGGTTTTCGGGGTGCGTGGCGCTAACGGGGTTATCCTGATTACTACAAAACGGGGCTCTGCCGGCAAAACCGAGCTCACGATCAATACCGAGCAAAGCTTTTCATCATTCACGCGCGAGCCCGAGCGCCTGCATTCGCTGGAATATATGGCGCTGCGGAATGAAGCTTCCAGGAACGACGGCATCACGCCCCTGCCTTTTACC
>NZ_JBHYGF010000157.1:0-9447 GCF_051859145.1 Dyadobacter sp. | reverse complement strand
GCCTCGACCCGAATGATCCTGAATACGCGCAAAAAGCGATAGTGAGAAGATATATGTATCCCGATCACGATTATTACCGGGAGTACATTTCAAGATATGCGCCTCAAACGCGGGTGAATATGAATGTAACAGGAGGAACGGACAAGGTTTCTTATTTCGTAAACGGCGCTTACCTGCACCAGGGCGGTAACCTCAATGTACAGCCGAAGTCGGTTTTAGGCTACGATCCTTCTTCCAAAATGGACCGGTACAGCTTTCGCGCCAACCTGGACTATAAGGTAACCAACTCCCTCAAAGCATTCCTGAACATAGGCAGCTACATTGAACAGGTGAATATGCCCGCAGCCTGGCTTTACGGAGATGATACCAACTGGATGATGCGCGATTTGCTGTACCAGGCGCAAACGATTTTACCCATAACTCCCGGACCAACTACCATCGACGGCTTCGGCGTGGCGCCCGGCCAGATTGTTGATCCAGGTTATATGGACCGTTCCGCATTTGAGATCATGAACAGAATGGGTTACCGGAATGAAATCCGCTCCAACCTCAATGCGTCTTTCGGAATGGAATGGGACCTGGGTAATACGGTTACCAAAGGTTTGAGCATCAAAGGAATGATCTCCTACGATTCGAAATCTACCACCGCTATGCAGGGCGACAAGTCGGAACGGTTGTACCTGGCAGAAGTGAACCCGGCGACCGATGTGCTTACTTATGCAGTCAAAAGATCGGATGAAAAGCTGCTCATTCTTCGGAAAGGCGCTGATTCCCGCTACAATATCAACATGCAGGGTTCCATCAATTATCAAAGGTTATTTGGTGAAAAGCACGATATCGGCGGAATGATCCTCGCGCAGCGCGATACCTGGGAAACCACGGCCGGTGAAATTCCCTACAATGTACTGGGTGTTGCGGCGCGGGCTACTTATGGTTTTGACGAAAGGTACCTCGCTGAAATCAATATGGGTTATAATGGATCGGAGCAGTTTGCACCCGGTCACCGCTTTGGTTTCTTCCCGGCGGTTTCGGTTGGCTGGGTACTGAGCAATGAGAATTTTTTGAAAAACAACCGGTACGTTACCAATCTCAAATTCAGGGCTTCTTACGGAAAAGTCGGGAACGACATTCTCGGCGCATCGCGGGAGGTAAGTCCGCGGTTTTTGTACCAAAGCAATATCACCATGGGTGGCGGCGGCCCGCTAGGCAGTTTGGGACTCGGCCAGCAGATTAACCTGGGCTTACTCGGAAACCCGAACATTACCTGGGAAGTAGCTGCCAAACAGAATTACGGTATGGATTTTCAGCTGCTCGGCAACCTGAGCCTTACTGTTGATTATTTTAAAGAAAAGCGCAGCAATATCCTGATCAACAGAGGTACGGTTCCCGAATTCCAGGGTGTGCCGCTGGGCAATATTCCCAAAGTCAATATGGGATTGGTGGATAACAAAGGCTACGAAATCGAGCTGACGTACAACAAGGCTTTTTCCAAAGATTTCAACATTATGATTTCAGGAAATTATGGGTACAACCATAATACGGTCAAGTTTATGGACGAATCCATTCGCGATGAAAGCTATGTTCACAGGTATAGGCAGGCTGGTTATTCTTTGAATCAATCATGGGGTTATAAAATTGATTACAGCAATGGAAACGGCTTTTTTAACTCGAAGGAAGAACTGGATTCCTATCTCGCCAAAACCCGGTACGGATTCGGAGAGCCCAGGGTAGGGGATTTCAAATATGTTGACCTGAATGGCGACGGTACCATCGACGACAAAGACCAGGCGCCCATTGGTTATTCCACCATTCCCCGCGTCAATTATGGTTTGTCGCTCACCGTCAATTATAAAGGATTTGACTTCACCACCTTTTTCCAGGGCGTGGGCAAATACACGATGAACTACGCGCAGCAGGGTGTTTATGAATACATTATCCGCGGTACCTATTTCGATTACCACAAATCTGCCTGGACGCCGGAGCGTTTTGCAAACGGTGACAAGATCACTTACCCTGCCCTGAGCACGCACAGTACCACCAACCACACTGCCAATGATTTTTTTATCATGAACAGATCCTTTACCCGCCTCAAAAATCTGACGCTCGGCTACACGCTCCCGTCTGGCGCTTTGAAGGCGATCGGTATCAGCAAGTTCAGGGTATATGTAAGTGCGCAGAACTACTTCACGTGGGACAAGCTGAGAATGAACCACCTCGATCCGGAAAACGACGATTCGCTCGGGTATCCGGTGACCAAAATGGCGAACCTTGGTCTTAACGTCACCTTCTAATCAGAGAGATCTATGAAAAAGATATATCGTTTTTCAATGCTTGTTTTTGTCTTGCTGACTTCCTGCAAAGGTGTGCTCGATATGGCACCCGACGGGAAGCTGGCGATGGACGAGATTTTTGCCGATAATGACAAAGTAGGCGCATTCCTGAATACCTGTTATGCCAATATTCCCGTCAAAGGAACACGCTACTTCTTCTGGAGTCGCGGCCCTGTGAACTGGAGTGACGAATCCTGGGATACCGACGCGGAGGCAGAATCGTGGATTATGTCGGGGAGAATGTACAATGGAGACGCATCAGCGGGCAGTCACCCGGTGACGAACATTAGCGCCGAAGGTGGAAACGGTGACTATTGGGCCAGGTACTGGACTGCAATCCGCAACTGTACCGTGTTCATCAGCCGCATTGACAAAGCAACAGTGCGCGTGCCAACCGACCGTGCGCGCTGGAAAGCGGAGGCGCATTTGCTGCGGGCTTATTACTATTCGGAGCTGCTGAAATGGTTTGGCCCCGTGCTGCCGATCGAGCGGGAGCCTTATGACTTCTCCCAGGATTTTTCAACTGTGGCCAAAGCGAGCTATTATGATGTGGTCAAATTCATTATCGAAGATTGCGACGTCGCACTGAACACAGCGGAGCTACCGTGGCGGGTTACCACAGCCAGCGAAGGCGGGCGCGTACATAAAGGTTTGGCCGAAGCGATTAAGTCCAAAATGATCCTTTTTGCCGCCAGTCCATTGAATAATGCGGGTCAAAATCTCTGGCAGGAAGCTTATCAGATCAATAAAACTTCGCTGGAAAACCTGAAAGCGAATGGATACGAGCTTTACAACCGGGTCAATTTCCCGCAGACTTACCTTTCGGAGACAGCTTACCTCGGCCCGAACAAGAATGTGAATACCGCCATTTACAACGAATATTTTACCCAGACCATGAACTACTCGGCCGCCCCGGTGGATCGTGAAACCATTTTCCAGAGCCGCGAAAACCAGGGTAACATCTGGAATATCGACGGCATTGGTTCGCAGGATGGTTATAAGTCCGGAACTTGTCCTACGCAGGAGCTGGTGGATGCTTATGAAACGATCGACGGTCAGCCTGTTCTGGACCTGGATAGGCCGTACCTCGACGACCAGCATTTGCAGCCTAATTACAATGCAGCCAACAAGCTGTACAATCCGAACGATCCTTACGCCAACCGCGATCCGCGTTTTTACGCATCCATTTATTTCAATGGATCAAAGCGCAAAGCAATGTGGAACTTCGCGGAAGCGCCGGAGTCGGTGGAAAACTATCCCGCGCCGATCGGTAACCGCACGCGCATTATCGCCACTTACGCAGGCGAGCCGCAAACGGGCATTCACCCGACCACCCGCCGGGCCACACGCACAGGTTACTACGAACGCAAGTTTTTACACCCCAACTCAGGCAATGACAACCCGATCGCAGGTGCCAACTGGAAGCTTTTCAGGTTGGGCGAGGTGATCCTCAACTTTGCCGAAGCAGCAGCAGAAGCGGGGCAGCTGGCGGATGCGGTGAAAGCGGTTAACGAAATCCGCACCCGTGCCGGAATGCCCAATTTACCTGCTGGTCTTTCGAAAGATGCATTGATCAAGCGGGTGCGCGCCGAGCGTCGCGTGGAGCTGGCAATGGAAGAGAACCGGTATTTCGATGTGCGCCGGTGGTCGCTGCCGGCGGAAGATTTGTCTAAAACCGATCGCTGGATTACCGCCATGGAAATCACCCGGAATTCAAACGGGACTTTCAGCTACAAGCGCAGGAATGTGCGCGGGACGGAGCGGAAGAATTTTACGAACAAATTCCTCTGGGTACCAATGCCGCTCAACGAAGCCAACAGGCTCCGCTCGATCACAGGTGCAAACTGGCAGAGCCCTGGCTGGTAGTCAATTTAGTTTTCAACGATTTATACGATCATTTTTATGATAACACATATAAAATCCGGTATCCTGTCGCTCGCCGCCTTCGTGATCCTGTCTGCATTTGGTACGCAGGTTTTGGCGCAGGAGCTGACGGAAACGATCAACGGGCTTGTGCTCGACGAGTTTGGCAAGCCGCTTTCAGGGGTTGTGATCAATTCTGAAAACGGGAAGAACGGGACTTCTACGAATAGTAAGGGAGAGTTTGCGATGAGTATCGACGACGGCAGTCGCGCCATTGTATTTTCATTATATGGTTATAAAAACCAGAAAATCAATGTCACTGACAAGCAGGAGCTTGACGTAAAGCTGCAATGGGACGCGCATAAGAAAGACGAGGTAATCCAGCTCGGGTATACTTCGCAGTTGCGAAACGATATTTCAGGCTCGGTAGCTACGGTGAAAGGCGAAGAGCTGGAAAAAGCGCCGGTCGCCAACCTGACGCAGACACTTGCCGGTCGCCTGCCGGGACTTACCACGCAGGAAACTTTCTCGGAACTGTCGCGGGCAAATACCAACCTGTACATCCGCGGACTGGCGGCAGGTCGCGACGGCGGGCCGCTGGTGATCATCGACGGGATTATCTGCGCTTACAACAGCAACCAGACGCTGGATTACATTACCGCCAATGAAATTGAAACGGTTACAATCCTGCGGGACGCTTCTACCCAGGCGCTTTACGGTATCCAGGGTGCAAACGGACTGCTGGTCATTACTACCAAAAGAGGGAAAAAAGGACCTTTGCAAATCAAGACGCGGTTTGACCAGTCAGTGCAGCAGGTAACTACAACTCCGCCGTTCTACAACTCGGCTGATTACGCCACCATGCGGAACCAGGCTGCATTGAATGATGGTTTGGGCGCCAATTACCTTTTCAGTCAGCAGCAGATTGAAGGTTACCGCACCGGCTCTGACCCTGTTCTTTACCCCAATAACAACTGGTACAAACGCTTCATCAAGGATTTTGCGAATATGCAGCGGGCGAGTGTGAATGTGACGGGCGGAAATGACAAAGTGCAGTTTTTCTCCAACATCAACTTCATGCACCAGGGTGGCTATTTCAAAACAGACCAGACGCGCTATAACCCGAATGCAAACAATATCTGGGTCAACTACCGCTCTAATGTGGATATGAACCTGAACCAGTACCTGAAAGCATTCGTGCGGCTGAGCGGGAATGTGAAGCGCGAGCGTACACCGGGGGCAAGTAATGCAGATGTGTATTCGAGTATTTTCCGGATCCCGTCGACGGTTTACGGACCAGTGACGCAGCCCATTGTTGACGGATCGGGCGAAGTAACGGATCCCGGTGGAAAAGTGATCACGACCGAACGTGTGGAATCGCCTACCTATGGCATGCTCAACCGAACCGGCTACGTGCGGCACACGGTTACCAACATTACTTCGCAGTTTGGGTTGGACCTGGATATGGGTTTTCTCACAAAAGGTTTGAACCTGACTGGAAGGCTGGCTTACCAGACCAACTCCGTAGGCAGTCTGAGCACGAAGCAGGATTACGAACGCTGGGTGCAGACGAGCGATTCTTCGGGTACCGGTTTTATCAAAAAAGGTGCTCAGAACAACACGCCGCTGGCTTACTCCAAATCGCATTCCTACTATTACCATTTGACCTACAATGTAGCGATGAACTACCAGCGCGACTTTGGCAGGCACCGCGTTGGCGCGATGGCGTATATGTTTTACCAAAACCTGACGAGGGCTGAAAACGATTCAGCGCGAATGCTGCCTTATAACCGGGTAAGCTCGGGATTTGAGGTGAGTTATGGTTTTGATAACAGGTACCTGCTGAAACTCGACCTGGGTTATTCCGGCTCCGAGCAATATGCAAGAAGTGTGCGCTACACCACCACACCGGCGATCTCGGCCGCCTGGGTGATTTCAAATGAAGCCTTTTTGAGAGACAATGCGTTCCTCACTTACCTGAAACTGCGGGGTTCTTATGGAAAGACAGCCAACGACGAAAGCGGACTTGCCAGGTATGCATACCTCGATAATGTGACAGTGGCAGGCGGCGGGCCCATTGGTTCGCTTCAATACGAAGTGAAGGAAGGCCAGGTAGGTAACCCGAACATCGCAGCCGAGATTTCGAAAAAACAGAACTTCGGGATTGATCTGGGATTCTTCAATGCAGTGAATTTGTCGGTGGATGTTTTTCATGAAAAAATGGACAACATGATCGTGAGTGCATTGTCTACCATTCCGCTTTACCAGGGCGTGCAGCTGGTTAACTATCCGAAGCTGAATTCGGGGAGTTTCGAAAACAAGGGAGTTGATATCAATCTGGGATACAACAAAGCGTTAAGCCGCAATTTTTCTGTTTTTGGGAATTTGATGGTAAGTGTTGCCAAGAACAAGATCATCAACCAGAATGAAGCGCTCAAAACAGAAGATTATGCTTACCGTAAATGGCAGGAAGGTTATTCTTTTGGTCAGAAGTTCGGGTACCTCGTTGATCGCAGCAATGGAAACGGGTACTTCAATTCGCAGGCAGAAATTGACCAGAGCGGATTGACTTACGGCTTTGGTACTCCCCGCCCCGGCGACTTGAAATATCAAGATTTGAATGGCGATTCGAAAATCGACGAGCGCGACAAAGCGCCGATCGGGACGGGCATGCTGCCGAGTACGATCTATTCCTTGTCCGCCGGTTTTACCTACAAAAACTTTGACCTGAGCTTCCTGTTCCAGGGAGTAGGTAACTATGCGACGGTTGAAACTGGTACACTCACGGGAATCTGGGAAACGGAATACGACGGCGTTTTTGGCTCGCTGCACCGTAATGCGTGGACGCCGGAACGCTATGCAAATGGTGAAGAAATTACCGCGCCCGCACTCTCACTGGGCAAGAGCGTTAACCACGAATCAAGCGATTACTACCTGGATAACCGCGCTTACCTGCGCCTGAAAAATGTGGAGATCGGGTACACGCTTCCTGCCTCCGTTTCACGGTACATTCTGTCTGACAAAATCAGGATACTGGTGAGCGGGCAAAACCTGATTACGTGGGATAAAATGCGGTCGAAAGATTATGGTCCCGAGGGCGGCGGCTTTGCGGGTTTCCCGGTTTACCGCGTGTTCAATGCAGGTATCAGCGTGATTTTCTAAACTCTGTCATTTTACAAAATGAAAAAATATAAGCTACTTCTCCTGACCCTGGCAGTTACCTCGATACTGGTATCCTGCAACGAAAAGCTGGACCTGCCCAGCGATGGCCGCATTACCATGGACCGGGTTTTCAGCGACTATAACCGAACCCGCGGCTACCTTAATTCCTGCTACGGTTTTGTTCCCAAACCTTATATGGATCGCGCTTCCTTTACCGACGAAGCGCAGGATGCAGATGATATCACGCCGGGATCGAAATACATTGTCTGGTACGGTGGCAATGTAACTTCCCTTACTTACGCGGCCAATTCGGCAGACGGAAGTCCGTGGGGTAAGCTGTATGAAGGAATCAGGAAATGCAATGTGTTTATCGAAAATATCAAAACGGCGACTGTATATGCGAGCGAAGGCGAAAAGAACTCGTGGATTGCGCAGGCGCACACTTTGCGGGCATTGTACTACCTGCAACTGATCAAACGCTACGGTGGCGTCCCGATCTTCGACAAGCCGCTCGCCATTGACCACGATTTTTCACAGGATAAACGCGCCAGCTTTTCGGAAGTAGTAACCTTTATTCTGGCCGATTGTGACAAAGCATTATCATATCCTGCTACGCGGGAAGGTTTGCCCTGGGATATTTTTGATAATCAATACGGCATTATGACGCGGGCGGTTGCCTATGCAGTTAAGTCGGAGGCTGTTACCTATGCGGCCAGTCCGCTTTGGAGCGATGGTACCTATAACTGGCAAACAGCCACCACGATCACTGCGGAAGCTTTGGGAGAATGCCTGGCAAACGGTTACCAGCTTTTTGACCAAAAACCCCCGGCCAACATTGCCCAGAACAGTTACGCGCTGTACTTTTTTACCAGCTCCAACGACCAGCGCGCTGCGGATAAAGAAACCATCTATCATGCCGGAGATGCTATGCAGGTTTGGCGGTATGCAGGCATGCCGACCAACCCTGGCATGGAAAGAACAGGTCCGTGTCCCACGCAGGAAATGGTAGACAGCTACGAAATGGCCAATGGCGAAATGCCTATTACCGGCTACTCCGACGCGAACCGCACTACTCCGGTGATCAATACAGCTTCCGGCTACAAGGAAACTGATCCTTATTCGGGACGCGATCCGCGCTTTTATGCTTCTATTTACTACAATGGGGCTGTGAGGAATCTCGACCAGCCCGCGGGCAAAAAGGTGGAAACTTTTGTTGGCGGGACTGAGGAGATTTCGGATATCAACCGGAAACATACCCGAACCGGCTACTACCTCAGGAAGTTCAACAATTTCAGGTCTGGGCAGAACAATGATGCGGATGGGGCGATCAGGCTGTTCAGGCTGGCTGAGCTGTATCTCAATTTTGCAGAGGCTGCAAACCAGTCAGCAGGGCCGGATGCGGCTGTGAAGGTAGGCGCACAAAGTATGTCGGCGCGGCAGGCTGTAAATGCAGTACGGGCGCGGGCGGGAATGCCGGTCTTTCCTGCGGGGATGACGAAAGATGCTTTTGACAAAAAATACAGAAACGAGCGGCGCGTAGAGCTGGCATTTGAGGAGCACCGGTTTTTTGATGTACGCCGCTGGAAGATCCTGGATCAGACCGACCGTTTTGTGACGGGAATGCGGATTACCAAGAGCGGCTCAAACTTCGTTTACCGCCGGTTCAAATTCCCGAACCGCAATGCATTTTCCGACAAATACCTGCTGTACCCGATCGATCAAGCGGAGGTCGACAAGATCATCGGCCTGTCCGGTGCGGACTGGCAGAATCCCGGCTGGCTGGACTAAAACACTTTCGCTTTTGATAAAATACAAACCTAAACCCTTGATTAATGCTCAAAAAATTTTTCATACTATCGCTTCTGACAGTCAATGCGGCTCTGGCGCAGCCGCTGGCGGGTACCGATGATCTCGGCAGGACAATCCCGCAAAACAATGTAGTGGGCGATCCGAAAAGCAACCGGCAGGTAGGTATGTTTTACTTTTTGTGGCACGATGTAGCGCCTGCCCGGCATTGGGATTTGCATGAAATTGTATCCAAAAACCCCGCGGTACTGGAAGATTTTGATCACCCGGACTGGGGCGGGGATCC
>NZ_JBHYGF010000156.1:6325-8792 GCF_051859145.1 Dyadobacter sp. | reverse complement strand
TACATTACCCGAGGCATTCTGTTTCAAAATGGCGCCGCCAGCAAAGCACAGGCGGAGGCTGACTTTGTAAAAGCCAATCAGTTAAACCCAAAAGAATGGCGCAGCTGGCATTATCTAACCAATTTTTACAATAATCAGCAATCACAGGAAAAAGGCTTAGCAAATGCGCAAAAAGCCTACGAGCGTTTCGTTGAAAACCCGGTGATTGGACTCGATTACGCCAAATCGTTGCTCAATGCGAGCAAGCTAGAAGCGAGCCTGAAAGTGCTGGATCAGGTGAATGTGCTGCCGCAGGAAGGTGCGCGTGAGGGGCATTCTTTGTATGTCACGGCTAACCTTGCGCAGGCACTCACGCTGGCGAAGAACAGGAAATATAAGGATGCACTGAAATCGCTGGAAAAGGCGAGGCTGTGGCCCGAGCACCTCGGCACCGGCAAGCCCAACGAGCCCGACACCCGGCTGATTGACTACCTGGCTGCCTATTGCGAAACGCAGCTCGGTCGCACGCAAAAAGCAGAGCAATACAAGCAAAATATCACCGCATACACCCTCAATGCCAGCAAGGAAAGCAACCGCAATGCACTCAGCAATTATCTTGGCGTAAAGCTTTTGAACGATGCAGGCGAACAAGAATCGGCTGACAAATTCCTGGAAACCTGGAAAGCCGAACAGGATTCACTGCGCAAATGGGATATCACAGCCGGCTCCGACGCGCCGGAAGTACAATGGATTTTAGCCAAAACCAAACAGGACGAAACCCGCGCCGAAAAGCTCCGGCACGACCTGATTGCAGACCGGAAATACAGTGCTACGTCGATCTTTTTCCAGGCGCTCGACCTGGCTGAGAACAAATGATGCTGACTATGAAAAGGATTTTATATCTGTGGCTGCTTACATTAGGTGCATTGCCAGATGTGTATGCGCAGCAACCGCGAAAGGCAATTATTGAAGACAAAACGCATTACAGCGAAGTTTTCAAAGAAAACCGTAATTTACGCCTCATTTTGCCGCCTGATTATTATCAACACCCGGAACGCCGCTACCCGGTGATATACTATTTCCACGGAAATGCGGGGCGGTTCAATGGGCCGGCGGAGGGTGAAGTTTCCCGCTCGGGCGAGGCGCGGTATTATGATGAATTCAATGGGAATTATGCGCGCACCGGACCGGATTCGCTGGATAACTTCGCTACTTATGTGTCTGGCAATGATGTGATTATTGCCAAATGGGATGGTTATGTGCCGGCGCAGTATCCGCGTCCGTACGACATTGCGCCGGTGAAGGAAGACCGGCAGTTTGTGGACTACTTTCCGGAATTCGTCAAGTATGTGGACGCGCATTACCGCACAAGGCCCAATCGCGAGAGTCGCGCAGTTTCGGGGCTGAGTATGGGCGGGTTTATGTCGATGCTGGTGGCTTCGAAGTATCCGCATTTGCTGTCGAGTGCATCATTTTTTTGTCCGTCGGCTTCCTTTACAGTGGGACCGAAGGCTTTGCAGATTTACACACCATTTAAGGAAATGGGGCGGAATTTTGTGGGTTTGCCGATCCGGATGCATTTGGGCAGCAAGGATTTTTTGCGGCAGCATGATCAGGAGATTGATGATGCTTACAAAACTTTGGAGCTGAATTATGAAAGCTGGCATTATGGCGTAGGCTATTTCCGGGGTTTTCACAATGCGGTGAACATCAAAAGTCAGTTTGATTTTCACATGCATTATTTCCGCATACCGCTGGCAAGGCCTGAGAAGTGGCATCACATTGACCTGTATCCCAACTTTTCTGTCTGGAATTATGAGGTAAAATCCGACCGTAAAATACCGGGCTTTACCCTGCTCGACGACGTGCGCCGCGAAGGATTTAGCGTACATACCAAACAGTGGCTGCCCGACGGGCCAGCGGTGCCTGACTTGTCGATAAAGCTGACGACAGACAGCATTTACACACCCAATACTCGCTACGAATTGATTCAACTGGATGTGCCAACTCGCAAAATATCTCGCACAAACGTGCGCAGCGATGCAAAAGGCCGCATGCAATGGCAGGGAACCGGGCAGCAGACAAATGTTGGCATTTACAAAAACGGCGACCCCGGCCACATTACCATGGCGACCTATACACTCGACCGGCAGATGCCCGGCGTCGGCGACATTGTTTTGCTCAAACCAGTATTGTTCAACAAAGGCGGCGCGGCGGTGGATTCTGTTCGAATGGAGCTGATCGCGCAGGATGAAGATGTGGAAGTAATGGATCCGGCGACTACAATTGGAAAATTGGCACAGGGTTCTATTTATGAAAAAACAGGTTTTAAAATACGTTCACGAAATGCAAATCTGGACCGTGCGAAGTTGAAGTTGATGGTAAATTATCAAGGTAAAAAAGACCAGTTTCTGCTTGAAGTGCCTTTTTATTCTCCCGAAAAACAACTTGCAAAATTTGAAATTGCAGACGGGCGGAATGTGAATCT
>NZ_JBHYGF010000156.1:0-6315 GCF_051859145.1 Dyadobacter sp. | reverse complement strand
CGTGGGCGAAGGAAATGGGAATGGAATCGTCAATCCCGGTGAATGGATCAGCGTTTTTACCAAATCTGACCTTGATTCGCTGCATGATTTTGGGCTGCAATTGTATACCGAGGATCCTTATGTATTGATGGAAAAGAGGCGCATGTTGTTTTTTGCGCGGGCCGACTGGTCGGGGGCGCAGCGGCTGACTTCGCAGGTGCAGATCAGCCCGGATTGTCCTGACGGTCATGAGATTACATTTTACGGCATTTACGATTATCCCAAAACCGGCAACACGCGCCGCGACAGCCACGGGGCGCATTCGTTTATCCGGGAGACCAAGCGGGTTTCTTTTAAGGTCAAAGTCAAACGGTAATCGCGATGGAAAATCAGCTTCCCGAGCCGAGCCGGATATCGATCTACGCAAGCGACGTGAACAACGTTTTGAGCCGCATTTTGCAGACTTTTGGCAAGAGCCGGTTTGATGTACATTACATTCAGATCTTCAAAACTGAAAATCCCGGATTGAAACTCATTATCGTTGAAGCCACATTCCCAAAAGAAATGATGACGCTGATCCTCAACCGGATAGAAAAAATCATAGAAGTGCACCGCGCTTTCGCGCATTTGGACGAAGAACAGGAAACGAAGGCGCTTTGATTGCGTTCCAACCCGTTTTTGCACAACCATATTCCCGAATGTTGCTACATTTACGAATCAAAAGAATTTAATTCCATGAAGAAAACTGCGCAGCGCCGTTCGCTTATACTGCAAAAACTGGATGAGTTGGGCGAAGTGAATGTGAATGATTTGAGCGAAATGCTGGAAGTGAGCGAGGTGACGATCCGCAACGATCTGGACAAACTAGAAAACAGTAATCTGCTCGTGCGGGCGCATGGTGGGGCTTTTAAGACCAATAATATCGCGCTGACAGTTACGGAGAAACGGAAAATCAACCACGATACCAAGCGCCTGATCGGCCGGAAAGCAGTTTCGCTCATCAACGAGGGCGACAGCATTATCCTCGATTCAGGCACGACGACTTTTGAGATTTCGAACAATCTGGAAAAATTCAAAAGTCTGACCGTGATCAGCAACGCGCTGGACATCGTCAACAACCTCGCGCAGTACGAAAACCTGCAAGTGTACATGCCCGGTGGCTATCTGAAAGAATTCTCCATGTCGCTGGTTGGCCCGATGGCAGAGCGGAATTTTAAGCAATTGTATTGCAACAAACTTTTCCTGGGCGTCGACGGAATGAAAGCTAATGCAGGCTTTTTCACCCACTACATGGAAGAAGCGCACCTGAACCAGATCATGATCGACATCGCGGAGGAGGTGATTATCGTTTCCGATTCATCCAAATTTAAGAAATCCGGGTTGGCATTTATTTGTGGGTTTGACAAAATACACAAAGTGGTGACGGATGATAAAATCGAGGAGGCGGATTTGAAGATGTTGAAGCAGCATAATATTGAGGTGATTATTGCGTGATGCAAAATCAAAAAACTATCACACCTATGAATAAGACCGACATTTCCACAACTTCTTTAATTCAGGATGTTGTTCAAATTTTACAGCTGGCCCGACAAAAAGCATATAATGCTGTAAATAGCGAAATGGTGGTAGCCTATTGGCAAATGGGAAGAAGAATTGTGCAGGAGGAACAGCATGGAGAGCAAAAAGCTGCCTATGGTGAAGCAATTTTAAAAACACTTTCAATGGCGCTTACTGCTGAATTAGGCAGTGGGTTTTCTTACGCAAACCTTCGGAATTTCAGACAATTTTATCTCACTTATCCTGACGAATCAATTTGCTACGCAGTGTGTAGCAAATTGTCATGGAGCCATAACCGGCTAATTATGAGAGTCGAAAGCCAGGAAGCAAGAGACTTTAATTTGAAATAATGCGCAGAACAAATGTGGAGTACGCGAACATTGGAGCGCAATATCAATTCCTTCTATTATCAACGTTTACTTTCCTCTCAGAAACAATCCGTTTCCCTGCTGGAAAATCGCGAATCTGAAATACTTGCAGCAAGCGAGTTTATCAAAGATCCCTACGTTTTTGAATTCCTGAATATTCCGCAGCCCGTTAATTCATTGGAACAGGATATTGAAAAAGCATTGATCGAAAATCTGCAACAATTTTTACTCGAATTAGGAAAAGGATTTTCATTCGTCGGCAGGCAGTTCCGGATCAGCACGGAAACAAGTCATTTTTACATTGATCTCGTTTTCTATAATTATCTTCTCAAATGTTTTGTGCTGTTTGATTTAAAAACGGGTAAACTAACACATCAGGACACCGGACAAATGGATATGTATATTCGCATGTTCGATGATCTAAAAAAGCAGGATGATGATAACCCGACTATCGGAATTATTCTTTGCACTGAAAAAGACGAAACCGTTGTAAAGTATAGTATTCTGAATGATAGCAAGCAGTTGTTTGCTACCAAATACATGCTTTATCTGCCAACTGAGGAGGAATTGATTGCGGAGGTTGAACGTGAGAAAAAGCTTATCACAACGAAGTTGAATGGAAAAATAGCCGATAAATAACCGCGCACACTATATGAAAACCTCCCTCTCCCACCTCCCCGAAGACAAGCAGGAAGAATTACAGACGATCACGAAAATCATTCTCGAAAAAATACCCGCCGAAATGGTTATTCTTTTTGGCAGTCACGCGCGTGGGGATTGGGTGGAAGATTTTCAGGATACGTATGAGTATGTGAGTGACTTTGACATTCTGATTATTACCAAAGATAGAAAAGCGGCAAGGGGACAAAAGAAATGGCAGGAGTTGGATAAGGCATTGGCGGCAAATCAGGACATTACGAAAACCAACATTATCCAGCACAGCCTTTGGTTTGTAAATGATAAGATTGAAAGGAATTTTTACTTCTTTGTCGATATTTATAAAGAAGGAGTTATGCTTTTTGATTCAGGAAAATTTAGTTTATCTGAGCCGAAAGAATTAAGTCCTTTGGAAAGACAGAAGAAGGCTAGTAATGCATTTGAACATTGGTTTGACAGTGCAAACCGTTTTTTAGAATCCTTTGATTTTAACTTTCAAAAAGGAGAAAATGTCGCGGCATATTACAGTAACGCGGCCTTCTTACTTCATCAAGTCACTGAAAGATATTATGCTGCCATTCTGCTCGTTTTTACTGATTACAAACCGAGGACACATGATATTGAAGAGTTGGGAAAACAAGCCGAAAAGCTTCATTCTGATTTCGCAACTGCTTTTCCCAAAAACACGGCCGAAGAAGCGCGACTATTCAAACTTTTGAAAAAAGCATATATCGACGCGCGATATGAAGTCAATTATAAGATCGAAAGAGAGGAATTGGAGTATTTAGCTGAGCGTGTGAGAGTGCTCAGGGATTTGACGGAGCGGATTTGCAGGGAGCGGATTGGGGAGTTTGTGAAAGAGTAAAAAGTAAACTTCCATATTATTCTTCGAAGGTAACCGTTTCCCGAATCTCCGCAATATAATCTAATGTCACGTTCATAGCGGAAGCAATCTGTTCATCAGTAAGTATTGACAGCTTGATCAGGTTTCTAATAGGCTTTTGCACAGTCTGATGATATGCTTCTTCATAGCCTTGTTTGTAGCCTACCAAATATGCTAGTACGCAAAGTTCCTTAAAGTAAATCTTTAAGATATCCTCTTCGGCCATAATGATTTTCAGGGTTTAGAGTTCTTTCCGAATTTCCAGTACGTACTCTATTGTCACATTCATTGCAGAAGCAATTTGCTCATCGGTAAGCACTGCCTGCTTGATCAGGTTCTTCACCGCATTACGGGTGGTTTCCTTACGGCCTTGCTCAATAAATTGTTCCAAAGTGTCCATAATCGATTCTTTATTTGCAGATGGTGGTAACGATGTAATCATCTCTAAAAATTGATCCCTACCAAGTGGATTCCCCTCTAATATATAAACTATCAAAGTGTTTAGCAAGTTCTTGTCCATCTCATTAATTAGTGTATAAATGGTCGGAAGTAATGCGTTCAGCTGCTTTTTAAACGCACTATACTTCATAGCCAGCAGCGACGCGGCCAGAAAATGATTATTAAGTGCCTGAATCTCGTCGTCAGAGATCTGGCCGAGGTTATGAAAAATATACTGATAGTCAGGCACAAAACCCCGTAACGTTGGTTCCAAGTCGCCAAAGACATCGATCAGTGTCTTATACTCCCATCTATCCCTGCCGTGGTAAAGCAATATCGGAATGATCAGCGAGGGACTTTCCTTATTGCTGATCTGTTTCAAGAGCCCGGAGAAGATGTAGCTGCCAATCTGGATCGGCACGTATTTGTCCACGTAGCTTTTATGTTCGACGAGCAATGAGATTTTTACTTCTCCTTTCCCGCCTGCCCTCTTGCAGGTGTACACAATGTCTGAAATGGACTTTTGCAGCTCCTTGGAAACGTATGTGTCGGGAAGTTGTTCGAGAGTCGAAAAATCGAGCAGGGCCTGAATGTGCTGCGGGATGCAAGAGCGGAAGTAGTCCAGGGCAATCTCCTTGTTGGCCATGATGGCGCGCAGGAAGGTGTCGTGTTTTTGTGTGTGTTTGTCCATGCGGCAACATTAGAATTTTGAAGTGTACCTCATTTCAATACTGCAATCCTGTCGGTTGTTACCAACTGCAAGCCAAAATTCTTTTCGGCCACGCCGAGCTCCGGAGGAGCACCCTGTTTATAGAAAGGTTATACGCCTGAATTTTGCGGCTCCGGAGGAGCCTCCTGATAAAGCGCGATAATCAGGGAGGCTCCTCCGGAGCCGGTCGTCGGGGCTGATTTTTAAGTCTATAAACAGGGAGCCGCTCTGCGGCTATTCTTCAATTCTTCACCACTCTAACCCAACCCGCAAGCAGAAAATTTCTCCAAAACCTCCGTTACCTTTCTTTTTGGCTAGACAATATTATTTTTTTCTTACGAAAAGATTTTACTTTTAATAAAACATTATATTTGTTTCGATACCTTTCGATTTAATCATTTCTAGACCGCTAACCTTCCTATCCTATGGGAAACAAAATGTTTACTGAATGTTTTAGTAGTGTCCGCAGTGCGTGCGGAGTGCCACTGCGGATGCTTTTCGCAGTGCTGATTGTGTTTTTATGTTGCAGTCCCGGACAGGCGCAGAATGCCGGACAGGGAAGGCAAGTTGCTGTGCGTGGACAGGTTACCGAGAAATCAACCGGCCAGCCGCTGGTCGGCGTTTCGGTTCGTGTAAAGAATAGCAGCGATGGTGTGGTTTCCGATGCAAGTGGGAATTACAGCATTCAAGTGCCTGCGAATAGCACTTTGTTGTTTACGTATATAGGGTATGGTGACGTGGAGGAAGTGGTTGGGAATCGCTCTACCATTTCGCCGCAGCTGGATGCGAGCGACAAGTCGCTGAATGAAGTGGTTGTTGTTGGTTACGGAAGTCAAAACAAGCGCGAAGTGACTGGCTCGGTAGTGTCGGTGGGCGCCAAGCAGATCCAGGATCGGCCAGTGGTTTCTTTTGGTGAAGCATTGGCGGGACAGGTAGCCGGAGTGCAGATCCAGCAGACTTCGGCAGCTCCGGGTGGTGGTTTGTCTATCAAAATCAGGGGCACAGGATCGATTACAGCGGGTATCCAGCCTTTGTATGTGATTGATGGTGTGCCGCTGGATAACTCGGTAACCAACGCGGCAGCCCAAGGTGGTGACATTGGCAGCCAGTCTCCGGTGAACCCGCTGGCGAGCATTAACCCGGGTGACATTCAGTCTATTGACATATTAAAAGATGCAGCGGCAACTTCCATTTACGGATCACGCGGCTCAAATGGCGTGGTGATCATTACCACCAAACAAGGTGCGGCCGGTAAATCGCAGATCAGCGTGAACGCGAGCTACGGCTTTCAGCGCATTGCTTCGAGAGTGGGCCTGATGACCAACGAAGAATATGCACGCCGCCAGATCGATATACGGAATAGCGACTGGGTACGCGCGGGCGGAAAAGCAACCGATCCTAACTCAGTAAGAAGCGGACCAGCCTTCAAAATCCCTGACGAATTCAAAAATCCATCAGCTTATCCCTGGACCGACTGGCAAGACGAGCTTTACCGCACCGCGCCGATGCAGAACTACCAAATCGCAGCTTCCGGCGGGACAGAGAATGCACGCTACTACGTGTCAGGTAACTATCAGAACCAGGAAGGTATTATCGTCAATTCCGGTTTCAAGAAATACGCTTTCCGTCTGAATGTGGATGCAAAAGTGACGGACAGAATCAGGGTTGGCGCGCGTGTAGCACCATCTTACACCAACAACCGCATTGCTACATCTGGCGGTATC
>NZ_JBHYGF010000155.1:0-8905 GCF_051859145.1 Dyadobacter sp. | reverse complement strand
AGCCTTGCCAAAGGCTCGGTAAGTTGGGTCGTATTCAATATATACCGCGCCCGCGTTGATATACCCACGCCCATTTTACCTTTCAGCAAATTGAACATCACGGAAGGCAGCCGCGTATCCCCGCCTGCGTTCAGATACTTGTAATTACCGTTGAGCTTTTCCTTCAAATAGGAGCGCGGGAACATGAGCACACCGCGTTCATTCCTGTATTGATCCGGCACCGTATTCGTCATCAGGGAAAGGAAGGAAAATAGCGCATCGTACTTGACGTGGTTGTTACCCGTATAAAACTGGGTACCTACCAGGTTCACGTGAATAGCATAGCGGCTATCGGCAACAAAGGCAGGATTATGGTACAATGCATTGGTACCCGCATAATTTCCCATTGCAACGCCAGGCAGGTGCTGGGCCGATCCATTCAATGCTATCCCAAGTAAAATAAAGGATGCGAGTATCAGACTTTTGGGCATAGTCACTAGAAAACGGTGAATCGGCGAATTTTATATTCGTGTGCAAAGAAAAGCGGAACTCCACGGAGTTGCAACGAATGTTCCGCGATTCAGAATATTTAATCTTGCGTAAGCGGTATGATTTTCACGCGCCTCAAACCCGGTGGAAATGCTGAATATGTTATTATCCAAAGATAAAATGTGTACGTATTGATAAAAAAGTCTGAAAAAGGATGAAGGCTATTGTTTGCCGTTCTACGTGATTAGGTGTGATCAGGAAGTGAATTGCAGATTGTTTTGTTAATTAAAACATAGACCATATATTGTTTTGTTAAAAACGGATATAGGCTTTTTCAAATTTTGTATTGTATGAATTTCTCTTTTTCAAATTATCAAAGTGAAAATTTCTTCGATGAAATGTTTTCCCCCGATGGACAGACTCGCCCCGGGTATGAGCATTTGAAGAGCAAATTTGAAAATCTGACCCACGAAGACCTTACCAACCGCCAGCTTGCCACAGAGCGGGCGCTGCTTTCAATGGGAATTACTTTCAATGTCTATTCCGAAGGAGAGGGGACAGAGCGCATTATGCCGATTGATATTATTCCGCGCGTACTGCCCAATGCAGAGTGGGAGTGGCTGGAAAAAGGTTTGAAACAACGCATCAAAGCGTTAAATATGTTTATCGATGATGTTTACAATGAACAGAATATCCTTAATGACGGAGTTGTACCGCGCGAGCTGATCGAGTCGAGTAAATGCTTTTTGAAGCCTTGTCTTGGTCTGAAACCCCCGAAAGGTATCTGGTGCCACATAACCGGTACCGACCTGATCAAAGGTGATGACGGTACTTTTATGGTTTTGGAAGATAACCTCCGCTGTCCGTCGGGTGTATCTTACATGCTGGAAAACCGGGAGTTGTCGAAGCAGATTTTCCCCGATGTGCTGGCAAGAACGGGCGTACGGCCGGTTTCGGATTACCCGACAAGACTGTTACAAATGCTGCAGCACCTCGCAGACCGGCCGAATCCAACTGTTGCAGTTCTAACTCCTGGTATCTATAACTCAGCTTATTTCGAGCATTCCTATCTGGCGCAGCAAATGGGCGTTGAGCTGGTGGATACGCGTGATCTGGTTGTTTCCGATGGTTATGTAAAGATGCGGACTACCAGCGGATTGCAGATCGTGGATGTAATCTATCGCCGCATTGATGATACTTTCATGGATCCCGAAGCATTTAACCCTGACTCACTGATAGGTATCCCTGGTATTTTCGAGGTTTACAAAAAAGGTCGCGTGGCACTTGCAAATGCGCCAGGTACTGGCGTGGCCGATGATAAGGTGGTGTATGCCTATGTGCCGCGTATCATTAAGTACTACCTGAATGAAGAAGCCATTATCCCGAATGTACAAACCTACATTTGCGGCGAAGAGGAAGATTTTAATTATGTGCTTGAAAATATTGCTGATCTCGTTGTTAAAGAAGCCAACGAAGCAGGTGGTTACGGTATGCTCATCGGGCCGAAAGCAACGGAGCAGGAGCACGAGCTTTTCAGACAAAAAATACGGAACAACCCGAGAAATTACATTGCGCAGCCTACCATTTCGCTCTCCCGCGTACCCTGTATGGTCGACGGCCACGCAGAAGGCAGGCACGTAGATTTGCGCCCGTACATCCTTTACGGCGATGATATCAGCGTAATCCCCGGCGGACTGACGCGGGTTGCATTGCGTAAAGGTTCCTTGGTTGTTAACTCGTCCCAAGGTGGCGGAGGTAAGGATACCTGGGTATTGTATTGATTCATTACCGTAGTTACTGCTGGCTGTTGGTGATAATTGGTTTGCAATATTGAACCGCGTTTCATTCATGGCTGTTCATCTTGAGTAACTAAAATGGTAAAGAAATGCAACGCGAGGTAACCGGTTGGTATAGCCCGGCGCTAAATGAACATATGGATATTGCGGTTTACGGACATTACGGGTTTGCACTCCTGTTGATACCGACTGCCGCTTCAAATTACTTGGAGTATGAGGAGAATGGCCTGATTGAAAGTATCCGTCCGTTTATTGATTCCGGAAAAGTTAAAGTTTATTGCATTAACAGCATCAATTCAGAAAGCTGGCTGAATCCTTACATGCACGGTTATGACAAGGCAGTGAGGCACCAGTTGTTCAATGATTATGTGATTAAAGAGGTAATTCCTTTTATAAAGGACACATCAAGCCAGACCAACGAGATTATTGCCGGTGGTGCATCCTTTGGTGCAATGCATGCTGCTAATCTCTTTTTCCGGCACCCGGATTACATTCATGGCATAATCGCAATGAGCGGCTGTTATGACCTGAGTGTTTATACCGACGGCTATTACGATGACAATGTGTACTTCAATTCGCCTGTTCACTATCTGCCGCAGCTGAAAGCAGAATGGCATTTGTCCATGTACAGGGATAGTCGCCACATTCATTTTGTATCGGGTTCAGGTGCGTATGAAGTGCCGGAATATTCACGACAAATTTCAGCTATTTTAACCTCGAAGAATGTTCCGCACGAACTGGATATCTGGGGAACTGATATACCACACGAATGGGGTACCTGGAAGAAGATGCTTCCTTATTACCTGGAAACAAGGTTTTAAGTATGAAGAAGTTTCGGGCAAACGGGCGCTTACCCGAAACTTCTTCATTTATGCTCCCTCGAACTGTCTGAGGAAGCGCACGTCATTTTCTGTAAATAAACGCAGATCGTTGATACCGTAGCGCAGCATTGTAATACGCTCAATACCCATTCCGAAAGCGAAACCTGTATACTCCTCACTATCAATCCCGCAATTCTGCAGCACATTCGGATCCACCATTCCTGATCCTGCAATTTCTACCCAGCCGCTGTACTTGCATACATTGCAGCCTTTTCCCTTACATATAAAGCAAGTTACGTCGATCTCGGCACTTGGCTCGGTAAACGGGAAGTAGGAGGGACGGAGGCGGATTTTCGAATCTTTGCCAAACATTTCCTTCGCGAAATGATAAAGTGTGTCTTTCAAATCTTTAAAGCTCACATTCTTATCTACATACAAACCTTCAACCTGGTGAAAAACGCAATGGGCGCGGGCGGAAATGGCTTCATTCCGGAACACGCGGCCAGGCATGATCGAGCGGATCGGGGGTTTTTGCCGCTCCATTAAACGTACCTGCACATTGGACGTATGTGTGCGGAGCAGTACATCATCCTTCACTTCACCTTCACTTTTGGAAATAAAGAATGTATCCTGCATTTCCCGGGCAGGGTGGTTATCGGCAAAATTCAATGCACTGAAATTGTACCAATCCTTTTCGATTTCAGGTCCGTAAGACACATTGAAGCCCATTCTTTCGAAAATTTCGATAATGCGGCGACGTACAATGGTAAGCGGGTGCAGACTGCCCTGTAAGTTGGGTACCACGGGCAGGGTAAGGTCAATTACCATTTCAGGATTAGTATCGATCGCATTTTCTAATGCAGCCGAAAACTCCTGAAAACGGCCTTGCGCGAGGTTTTTCAGGGTATTAAGTTCCTGTCCGACCGCTCGCCTGTCTTCGGGCGCTATATTTTTCAGTCCGTCAAACAGCTCGGTAACAACTCCTTTTTTGCTGATATATTTTAACCTGAAAGCTTCCAGCTGTTCTTTATTTTCAACTGTGGCCTTCTCAATTTCCGATACTAGTTCTTTTACCTTTTCGGTAATCATAACGCATTTGATGTTGTTGGTAACAGACTTATTTATCGCCGGTTTTGGCAAAACTGACTGGCGAAATCAGGGTAAAGATAATCAAAGTTCAGGCGCGTGTAGACTTGTAATACAGCTTCAAAGCCGAATTCGTGCTTTCAGGGCTTAAAATTGCGCCTTTTGGGACTACGTAAAATTACGCATTTTGCTAAGGTCTGTTACGTCATTTCACCTTTCGATCAATGGTAAATACCTTTAAATCAGTGTATTGAAAAAATGTGCGTAGTTCTACGTATTTTATTTGAGCTGCACTATTGACTAATTTTGAATCAACAATCAAACATTATTAGTCATACGTTACCATGAAAAATTTCACATCATTTACTCGTTCCAACATTTCTGAAAGAACTTACAACGACAGCCGCAACTCCATTTCGGTACAATCAATGGGGCGGACTATCTTTTTGACTCCCGACGTAATCACCTTCCTGGAAGGTGAGGGCAACTATACATTTATATATACCAACACCGGCAAAAAATATCTGGTGTCAAAAACATTGAAATCACTTGCAGAGCAGCTCAATGCGAATTTTATGCGGGTGCACAAATCTTACCTGGTTAACGCGGATTACATTGTAGAGAGACTGGAAGACGATCGCATGCTAAAACTGTCCTGCGGAAAAGAAGTAGCAGTTTCACGCAGAAAGATCAAAGAAGTAAGTGGTATCCTCAACCACAACAGCCTGCGCATTACCGCATAACTGTTAAGATTTTAGTGAATTAAATTAGTGGGTTATTCATAAAAACAGCAGCCATCGCTTGATCGAAGGCTGCTTGTTTTGTTTTTAGCAAAGGGATAATGGAGGAAGGAGGAAAGGGAGGAAGGGTTGTAAGTTTATGATGTTGCGAGTTTTTCCATCCTCCCCTTCCTCCTTATTCCTTATTCCCTTCCCTTAAAATATCTTCAACCCCAGCGTTACCTGCCAGGAACTGATTTTTTGCTTTACATCTCCTCCCTGACCATCGGCATTGAATGAGGCTACATTGGTGAAAGATCCTTCCTTGCGCACGTCCAGACTAAAACTTCCTAAATCAAGTCCGCCGCCGAGCTGGTACCCGAAAGTCGCCTGCGACAATGCGTTGTTCAGATCAGATGTATAATATTTAAATGCATCGCGAAGCTTCTGATTATCACCAATTCTGAATGAGGTAACCGGACCCGCGAGTATCCGGAAAGGCCCGCCCCTCAAACCAATCAAAAGCGGCACATCGATATTGCTGTATTTGATATTGATCGTTTTGGAAATGGGCTGCTCTTTGTCCATTTCGATGATTTGAAATGATCCCCCTTTTGTAGATACTAAAACCTCCGGCTGAATGAACAATGTGCGGCCAAATCGTGCATATATACCGCCTACTGCGCCTGTTTTTGTATCAAAGCTTTGTTTAAGGTTATCTCTCACCGCCTTTCCATCATAACCCAGATAGGGATTACCTGCATCGTCGTACCGCGTTGTAAAAACATCTCCCATCGTAAGGCGTGATAAATTCACCCCTCCTTTGATACCGAACGCGAAACCTTTTTTCTGAGCTTGTGCTGATCCAATCGCAACAATGCATAACATACAAATACAAGCTACTTTTGTCAGGATGTTCATGGATAATATCATTTTTTAAGTAAGACGGATAATAACGCCGAAAAACAAAAAACTATACCTTACCTACATTCTTTTTGATTTTGTGGCTTAAACATCCAATTTTCAGGTCAGGATCGTTATTATCCGCTTCGTTGTTACACTATTACAAATTAGATTATTCTACTTATGGCCAAAGCCAAGACAGCCTACTTTTGTCAGGAATGCGGGTACAATTCACCAAAATGGGTGGGGAGATGTCCATCATGCGGTGAGTGGAACACCTTTGTTCAGGAAGTGATTGAAAAGGAAGATCCGAAAACTGCAGTTTCCTGGAAGTCCGTCAACCTGGCAAGCCGCCCGCGGGCAATCTCTGAAATAGAATACCAGAACGAGCCGCGCATTAAAACCTCAGACGAAGAGTTGAATAGGGTACTCGGCGGCGGGATCGTACAGGGTTCACTGGTGCTGATCGGCGGCGAACCAGGGATCGGCAAATCAACCCTGATGCTGCAAATCGCATTAACACTTTCGAACAAAAAGGTACTTTATGTTTCGGGCGAGGAGTCTGATCAGCAGATCAAAATGCGGGCTGAGCGAATGGATGCGAAAAGCGACAAATGCTACATTCTCACTGAAACGCATACGCAGAATATATTCCGGCAGATCGAAGATTTTCAGCCCCAGGTTCTAATTATCGACTCCATTCAGACCATGCAATCGACATACATAGAGTCGGGTGCGGGCAGTGTGTCGCAGGTTTGGGAGTGTACTGCCGAGTTTATGAAATATGCGAAAGAAATGGGCGTACCCGTTTTCCTGATCGGGCACATTACCAAAGATGGTTCCCTGGCCGGACCGAAAGTCCTGGAACATATGGTCGACACGGTTTTGCAGTTTGAAGGCGACCGGCATAATACTTACCGCATATTGAGAACCGCAAAAAATCGCTTTGGAAGTACTTCGGAACTGGGTATTTATGAAATGCACGGAACTGGTCTGCGACAGGTAAGTAATCCGTCTGAAATCCTGATTTCTCAGCGGGAAGAGCCCGTCAGCGGTATTGCGATCGGCTCGATGATGGAAGGTAACAGGCCACTTTTGATAGAAATACAATCGCTTGTAAGTGTGGCTACCTACGGAACTCCGCAGCGAAGCAGTACCGGCTATGATGCAAAGAGATTGCAGATGTTGTTGGCTGTACTCGAAAAACGTGGCGGGTTCAGGCTCGGAACGCAGGATGTTTTCCTGAATGTAGCTGGCGGATTAAAGGTGGAAGATCCTGCAATCGATCTAGCCGTCGTGGCGTCACTTGTGTCGTCTTACGAAGACAAGTACATTCCACCCTCCATATGTTTTGCTGCCGAAGTTGGTTTGGGTGGAGAGGTAAGAGCGGTAAATAGAATTGAAAACCGGATTTCTGAAGCGGAAAAGCTGGGATTCAAGAAAATGTATATTTCTAAATACAACAGCAAGGGACTTGAATTAAAGCGGGGGAACATCGAAGTGATTCCGGTGGCGCATTTGGACCAGCTGTTTATGTCGCTGTTTTTAAACCAATAGTGCGCATTAACGCATTTTAGAATGCTTGACGAGGTAAGCCATTAAAATCGGGTCGAAACCGTTTGCAATGTCGGCTTCAATAAAGTCAATCTTGTACTGGCCGCATTTCAGTTTGAGTTTTTGATAAAAATCACTGACAAACTCTTTGTAGGAATCGCGAACCTGATCAGGTTGCACCTTGACCTTTTCACCAGTTTCAAGGTCAACAAATTCATAAGGTCTGTTTTCAAATGCAAAATCCTCTTCCGTCTCCCGGTCGGTAACGTGAAAGAGCAATACTTCGTGCAGGTTGTGGCGTAAATGCTGGAGAGAGGAGAAAATCTTGTCGGCATTTTCCAGATTATCGAACATATCACTGAAAATCACCACGAGTGAGCGTTTATGGATCTTTTCGGCAATTTGGTGAAGTACTTCGGAGACCGAAGTTTTAAGAAGAGGTCGACTGCTTGTCAGCTGGTTTTCAAGTTCCAGCATAATTTTGTGCACGTGAGAAGGTGTTGACTTGACAGCCGTTTGCACTTCAATCTGCTCAGAAAACGTACAAAGACTTACCGCATCTTTCTGCCGCTGAAGCAAATACGTCAAACTTGCCGCTGCCATCACACTGAATGTCATTTTACCATAGTTCTCTTCCGGATAATACATGGACGAAGAAGTATCCAGCAGAATATGACAGCGGAGATTGGTTTCTTCCTCATACCGCTTCACATAAAGTCGGTCGGATTTGGCAAAAACCTTCCAGTCAATGTTCCGGGTAGATTCTCCGGTATTATAAAGTTGATGTTCGGCAAATTCCACAGAGAAACCGTGGAAAGGGGACTTGTGCAAACCGGTAATAAATCCTTCAACGAGCTGTTTGGCAAGGAATTCCAGATTTCCGAACTCTCTTACTTTGGCTAAATCAAGCTGCCGGTTGCTCATTGAAGTTTACATTATTGTTTGCCTCTCATTGCAATTACTTTGCCGGATTTGGGATCAATATGTTCGTTGGATTCCAGCAATACCATTCCCTCCATTCCTACAACGCGCACTGAAACTGCTGCTACGCCTTTTGCTACAATGCCTAACAGGCGGGCGGCTTCTTTACTCAGGTCAACAATTCTGTTATGGGAGAAAGGACCTCTGTCGTTCACTCTGACGATTACTTTTTCGTCATTTTCAAGATTCGTGATTTCTAGCATCGTATTCAGGGGGTAACTCCTGTGGGCGGCAAGCAATTCGGAACTTTTGTGTACTTCTCCGAAAGAAGTTTTTCTTCCGTTAAACATCGACGCATAATAAGAAGCGCGACCTGTTTCTGTTTTGCCTAATTTGACCTGAGCGAAAACCTCAGGCGAGGCAGCGAATGCTAATAAGATGAGAATCAGAATCCGACGATAAGTCATATCTCAGGATTTAAGTGAAACATAATAGGGAAAAACTTCCCTACTTGATACTCGATACCTGGCATTTCGTGGGAAATGAAATACCCGGAATTTCAAAAGTAATGGAAAAAGATGAGAAAAGAACAAATGTTAAGGTTAAAGTACAACTGAAGAGTCGAATAGTGTAGTTG
>NZ_JBHYGF010000154.1:0-8913 GCF_051859145.1 Dyadobacter sp. | reverse complement strand
CAAAAAGTGTTGTATATTATTGTTGACCTTGACGATAACAACTTAGGACTGGATTCTAAAAAAGTGCTGGTCCCAATTGGATTGGCTACGTTGGATGAAAAAGAGGATGAAGTAATCCTGGCAGAATTGACCAGCCAGAAGTTGGGCTCTTTGCCGAGTTATCAAAAAGGGATGATCACACCTGCAACCGAATCGCAGATCCGCGGCACATTTACAGGACTTGCAGCAGCTGCTGCTGCTGGCACAGCTACTTATGAGAGCCATCCGGAGGGATTTTATAATCACGAGCATTTTGATGACAAGCAGTTCTATGGTTCCAGGACTGCATCCAGTGAAAAAAGCATTTCTGGAAGTGATGAAAGTATTCCTATCATTGAAGAAGATATCAATATATCCAAAAGGGAAGTGCAGACCGGCGGGGTGCGGCTTACCAGCAGCATCAAAGAGCAAGCAGTTCAAGAGAACGTGACCCTTAAAACCGAACATGTCCATGTAGATCGCACGCCTGTTGACCGCCTGGTCACACCCGGTGAGTTGGATACATTTAAGGAAAGAAGCATCGAGCTGATCGAGCATGCAGAAGTGCCGGTCGTATCAAAAACCGCTGTTGTAGTTGAAGAAGTTTCATTGACCAAGGACGTCACTGAACGTGAAGAAGTCATCAAAGACACTGTGCGCAGCACGGAGGTTGAAGTGGAAGATCTTAATTCCGACAAAACGGGGGTAAGGAAGGACAGTGATCGAGACGTCAATAGCATTTAATCTTATCTCAAAAAACAAAAGCCCTGATCTGCAAGTTGTAGATTAGGGCTTTTTATATACCGCTATCGAACTTCCTACTGAATAAACAGAATATCTCCCGCCCACAAGTTTAAAAAGTATATTGATATAAAGGAAATTATAATGGTAAGCACCGGTTTACAAAGGCACTTTTTTTCTGCATGTAGGATGGCATTGCGGTTGGTTTCCAAGAACTTGAACGCCGACTATATTAAAATTGGCCTATCTATCATAGGTTATTCATACAATTTTTTATCAGATAAAAGAGCATAAATCGCATCCTGAGAACGGATGCCATTCTCGCCGGTTAAAGTAATGTTTTTCAAGCGGTCATCAATAATAACGGCTTGTAGCGTATCTTCCAACTGCAGGTCAATCATTTCCAGGAGCTGCTTTTTAAGGGTTTCATTATAAACAGGAAAGACCACTTCAATGCGCCTGTAAATGTTTCGGTTCATCCAGTCGGCAGAGCCCATATAGATTTCAGGATCTGCGTTATTTCTAAATATGAAGATGCGCCCATGTTCCAAGTACCGGTCAACGATCCGTTTTACGGTGATGTTCTCGCTTTGCCCGGGCACACCCGCGACAAGCCGGCAGATACTGCGGACAATCAGGTTTATCTTTACACCGGCATTTGAGGCTTCATAGAGCCTGTTGATCAAAACTTCTTCTTCTAGGTTATTTACTTTAATTGTAATTCCGCTGGGCAAGCCGTTTTTTGCATGGACGATTTCCCGGTCGATGAGCTGTAAAAATCTTGTATGTAGGTTGAATTGTGCCACCAGTAGGTGCTGAAATGTAATTTTGTCTGTGATTTCTGGCCTTTTCTTCTTGCTTAGGAAACGGAAAAGTTTTTTGACTTCTTTCAGCATCGGCTGGTAGGCTGTCAACAGGACGTGGTCTGTGTAAAACCTTGCCGTTCCTTCATTCAGGTTCCCCGTCGCAAGCAGGCCCAACAGCGGACTTTCCGGATGTGTTCTTTTGACCAGCGCAAGTTTTGCGTGTACTTTGATCGAGTTAATACTATGCACAATCTTCACACCGGCCGCTTTCATTTTTTTGGACCAGCGGATGTTATTGGCTTCATCAAACCTTGCTTTCAGCTCTACCAAAACCACCACTTTTTTGCCATTTTTAGCTGCACTGATCAGGGCAAGGGCAATCTTTGAATCATGTGCTACCCGGTACATGGTTGTATAGATTTCTTCGGTCTGGGGATCAATCGCGGCCTCGTTGAAGAACCTTAAAATCCTGTCATAACTTTGATAGGGTGCATGGACCATCTGGTCATGCTGTGCTAATGAATCAAACAGTGATATGAGTTGATCGGTGCCGTATAGATTTCGGGCAGCTGGCCATGTCAAATAGGATAATGACGGGTTGCGAACTGGCAATGAAGCCAGATCCTTGGAATTATGGTATTTTCCGCCCTGCACGATTGCTGCCTGGCTGAGATCAAAAGTTTCATTCAAGGTTTGCAGATGGCGCTCAGGCAGGCCAGGTTCGTACAGAAACCGGGTAGCATAACCATATTTGCGTTTACGCAGCTGTCTTTCGAGAATTTCTGTTATATCATCAGCGTCATCATCCAGGGTATCAAGCACGGCATCCCTGTTTATTTTAATATTAAAGGAATCAATATGGCTTGCTTTGGGAAAAACGCTTTTCAGGTTTTGTTTGATGACTTCATCTAAAAAAATGATGTGATCTTCCCCATTTTTTGGTATGCTGACAAAACGGTCCAGGTGGTCGGTCGGAATGTTGACCACTGCGATCTGCTCGGTATCCAGCCCGTTGTCCAAGATTACAGTGATATACAAAAGATCATTTTCCGGGAAAAATGCAAGGCTTTCAGTTAGTAATACCGGCTGTAAGAGCCCAGCTACATGACAGTAAAAATACTCGGTGATATCCTGATAAAGTTCCTGCGGTATTTCGTCCTGGTAATAGAAGTTTATCCCATTTTTTTGTAGCGCAGGAAGAATTGATTGGGAGAGTATGCTTCTAAACCGGCTTTGCTGCCCATCGATGATCTGATTTGCCTGGTCATATTCGTTATTGTCTTTTTGCTGCTGGTGCCTTAGCATGACGGGCATCCGAACCCGGTAAAATTCGTCCAAATTGGCAGAATAGATAGAAAGGAATTTAACCCGCTCCAAAAGCGGCACAGTTTCGTTATCAGCTTCCATCAGGACCCTTTCATTAAATGACAACCAGCTGATATCGCGGTCAAAATAAGCGTATTTGTTCATGCAATAGATTTGATCAGTGGTACGGATCAATATGGGGCCAAAGTGACTGGCAATAGCTGCCTTATTATATAAAAACGTGCCACTGGATAATGCTCGTAAATTGAAACCCGGGTTGAAAGGTTTTCGCACACGGCTCGGCTTGATTTTGAAACACCTTGTTGTCGTTTGGCAGATGAAACGGACTTGGGATAGAGGCTAGACTTGCATGAAGATTGCAGCAAACAAACCGTATGGGCCAATAAGAAAGCAGCTTTTGGTCAATCACTGTTCCTTGATTAAGCAGGGACTTCTAGTTTCTCAGCATAGCAAGGCTAAAAGCTCCCTTACATAGTTTGCGTCTAGTATATGAGAAAATCTACATGAAAATCGTGGCTAATTATTCGGTGGTATTTCTGAACTTTGTTCAAAAGGTTAGTTTGTATCAATTTGCGCCAAATGGGAGTTGATATAGTTCTTTTTGGTACTGTATACAAAAGTGGCACACACCTTTAAATGTAATTTTCCCTGAATCGACAAGGGAATAATTAAATTAAAGGCTCATCCCGCCATCGACAAAAATGTTTTGGCCGGTAATAAACCGCCCAGCTTCCGAGGCCAGGAGCAGTACCATTGCCGCACAGTCGGAAGGTTCGCCAACAATTCCCTGGGGTGTTTCTAACCGCTTTGTGATGCGTTCATCGCTTTGCGGAACACCCTGTTCCAGACGTGGTGTTCCTATTACACCCGGTGCGACATTGTTGACGGTCACACCCTTGTCGGCCAACTGCATTGCGACATTCTGTACCATGTTGAGCACGGCTGCCTTGCTAGCTGCATATACCAGCATTGCAGGGTGGGGTTTGACTTGCTGCACGCTACCGACAGTGATAATGCGTCCCCAGCCTTTTTCAATCATCGCGGGCACAAAACGCTGCATGAGAAGCATTGTAGATTTGACATTTACATCCATCTGTAAATTAAAGTCTTGCTGGGTCACTTCTATCCATTTTTTAGGGATTTGCAACGATGCATTGATGACCATGATATCGGGCTGAACATTTAATTGTTTTTCGATGGAGGCCACACTACCGGTTTTGGAAAGATCGGCCTTGACCAACGTGCATCTAACGCCCAATTTTAAAATGTCCTTGCGGACGGCATTAGCTTCGGGCCGGTCCTGGCGGTAATGTAGCAAAATATCTGCTCCGTATTCGGCGAGCCCCAGAGCGATGCCTTGTCCTATCCCTTGACTTGCTCCTGTGATCAGAGCTGTTTTACCTTTCAAACTGAGATTGTCAGCTAGCCTTTTGTCCATCAGATTTAGGTTACAGGGGTTAATTGGATAAGTGTGTTGATCTTCATGGAGCACCACATCATTAGTTTATTTGTGTATCGCGCGCCAGATTTCTGGAAGTCCGTTAGTACCCTGCAATGGATCGGTCTTTGGAATTGGCAGCGCCTTTATATTCTGATCAGTGCCGGGACGTTCGCCAAGTTTACCTGTGTTGATGTCCCAATTCCGGCCATCAGGGTATGCGCCCACCACACCTAGCTCTCGGCTTCCCAGGTTCTTATGTCCTACACCTGCCGGGATGACAATGATATCGCCAGCCTCGATCCTGAGTTGTTGACCCTGATCACCGCCAAGTTGCACAAGCGCATGGCCCGAATAGACCCCCAAAACCTCGTGCGACGTGCTGTGATAATGATGATATGGATAAATGCCGTTGCGCCAGGAATTTGTCCAGTTGTTTTCTGCGAAGGTCTTTTCCAGCCAGGCCGCACCTTCGTATCCGTGCGACTCAAATGCGTTTTTATATAGCAAAAGCGGCAGCGTATTATTGGGAATTTGTCCGTCGTCCTGGAAAAAATACTGTTGAGGTTCAATCATCTTTATTTCGGGAATGTTTAGGTTGATAGCAAGCAATAACCCAAAAGTGACACCGGTTGGCACCAAAAAATAATAGTTGATTAGAAGCGGCCTATAGCCAAAACAATATCGAACGTAAAATCTTGGATGGTACCATCGCAAGTATTCCAGACAATTGCCAACGCATTACGTCTTGATCCGCGAGATAATGAAAATCTTCATAAAATAATCCAACATCCTTGAAATTAGTTAGCTCTGGGCAATGGTAAGCTGATTGGCAAAACAGCTTATTGCCCAGAAAATCCACTGCCTGATACAAGATAGCTAATATATTTAGTGCCGTGTTCTAACGAAACCGCTGAATACTGAATTCTTTTGCATCACCGATTGTGCCAATACGTGCATTTAGCGTGTAAATCTGGTTGTTAACAGCAACACTGGTCGTCGCCCCTATATAAGCTCCTTCGTCAAATTTAACGATTGAGGCGGTTTGCCAGTTGTCGGTGCTCCGCAATTGAGCTACACGGTTGCCACCAGTAACCACATACAGCTCATTGTTCAGTAACGTCAACCCGTCACCAGGTAGTGGACTTATACCCGTTATTTCTGAAACTTGGTTCCCGTTTTGTAAATCCACTTTGAAAAGCTTCCCTTGCCCTGTGTTGGCCGTGATAAGATAACCGCTTGGATGGTAGACGATACCATTTAAACCAAAATTGGGACTTGAAAAATTGAGCGTATCTCTTAATAATACATTTGCCGTGCCATCACTGGCAACCCTATAAATAACAGGCGAGAAGGAATCAGTCACGAAAGCAGTCCCATCAGGGGCCAACGTAACGTCGTTTGCAAAATTTCGTTCTTGCTGTGGTAAGAGCGCATCTAAGTCGGTTCGCCTTTCCAACAGCCGGGTCTCCAGGTTGAATACTAACAGCTCGGCAGTTTGGAAAGAGCTTTCCTGAGTACTTTTGATAGAAACTCCCCGATCGCTATTGCACACAAACACGCGGTTACCGGCGACTTTCATACCAATAGCGCTGATTAATTCGGGGGAAGTCAGTAAATCCTAGTATTGACCATCTGTGCTGACAGTGCCGATCTTTCCTAACGGAATGGAGGTGACAAGAAACTTTGACAGTTGCGATGAGTAGGCAATTCCTTCCGGATATTGCCTGTCGGCCATAAAATCAATGCGCTCGGGGAAAACGGCGTTAGGGCTATCTGGATGATCTTCGCAGGCACTTAACGTCCAAGCTGAAATCAATAAACAACAGTGCAGTAGACGAAATGGCTTCATAGATGAAGTGTTTGATAGTTAATAAATGCAGACTGGATTATCCAACTGTCCAAGGTTAAGCTACTTCGTTGTGAAGATCGTATTGAGGGCAAGCAGTTAGATAATAACCTCTTAAACCAAAAAACCGTACCATTAACTATTCCAGCGTAATACTAGAAAGCGCTTGATGTTGAAAAACAAAGCAACAAGAAAAATTTGCGATTTAAACTGGTCATAGTTTGGCGACGTGCAGCCTTGACAGCTAATATTATCCTGAAATGTGTATTCCAATGCGGCTCACAATCTAAATGGCATGTTTTTATACAACCGGTTCTCTTCTGCAATTCTAATTGAAGTAAATCTTTATCATATATGACGGACTTTTCAAATGTAAATAGGACTAAAAGCTTTCTGCGGCCTTCACATGAGCACGTAGACCTTTATATAACATTCAACAGTATTGAAAATGTCAAATCGATGTTTGCAGGCAAATGGACGTATAAGATGAAGATATTCTGCTCTATTCCACTTGTTGTGTTTAGATGCCCGGTTAAGGAATGTAATATTATGTTGCATTTGAACCTCACACCCTTGGATCAGGCCGCTGGCTTGATAAGGAACATTTAACATTTATGTTAATTATCTCAAACGCTTCTGAATCTATCCATGTTGCCGGCGCCAAGACAATTAGACTATCAAAAACAGATTCAGATTCTGTAAGGGCAGCTTTCTTAAAACAAAAGAATTTATCCTACCAAACCATAAAAGACCTGGTTGATATTGTCTATCAATTAGATATCGAAAATATATGGCCAAACGGTGATTAATGAACTCAGTAGCTGTCAAGTTTTGGTTTGATTGTTTTTAATATGCTGCGACGCGAAAAATCTCAGGTTACCATGCCGGATTTGCCCTAGAATATTTCATACGGGTCAAACCTTCTTCAATCTCCGTATCCGCTTTGGTGTTAATTCGCTCTCAGTCCCGGCGGCAATTGCTTTTGAGTTAACAACTTATCTAAAAATTAATATCTCGCAACAAAAACGCTTCTAGCATAAATGCTGCCGAAAATCACTAACTCATAGCAATGTCGAAGCAGGCAGTAGGATGCAGATTTTTAACCGCGTTGTCTTACCAAATGTTTTTATCAAAGCATCTAAATCTGTTAAGTACTGCTATGGTTACCATTATCAGTAACCATAACGGCTATGTTGCTAACTGTTAATTGCACAATAAATGAAAAGTGGTACTTATATAAAGTTTGTCTATACTATTTTTGCTAATAGTTATTCGGTCGTGGCTGTCGCGGAACTACCCTGATATTTTAGGTTTTGGTAGTTATAAGATTTGGCTTCGGAGAACTTTAAAAATTCAGTGTAAAAGCATTCAGAGACTTCGAAAATGCACTCGATAAGTGAACCACAGTCTCTATTGCTTCACTTTTTACCGGTTTTCTTTTTAAATGTGTGAGATACTTTTTAAGGTTGAAGCAGGTCGCTGCCATCAGCATCACCTTATGTGCCGCGGCTTTCCCTAAAACATTGATTTTACTCAATCCTTAATAATGGACCAGGCTTCCAAAGACGGGCTCTACCGTACTTTGCCGGACCTGTTTCATCCGTTTCCCGCGCCTAGTTAGTTGCCTCTCATAGGCTCGGTAATAATAATCTTTATAAGCTGTCGTAAATATTCTTTTAAACAGGGACTTAGGCGTGCAGGATTCCTTTAGAGCACAGGGACTGCAATCCTTTTTTGAAGCTCGGTAGTTTTTTATTAGTTTTCCGTCAACGGTTCGATCGAAGCCCTTAAAAGGTAATTGTTTTACCCATAGTACAGGTAAAAACGTCTTCTTTCCTGTCATAGGTAACCCATTCCCTTTTCTGGCTTGTACTTGCCAAAAACTGGGGTCCATGGTGTGATATTTCTCAGTTCAAGGAATTCGTAATTAAAACCATTTGGGTATCCTGCGTCTGCCAACAGTTCTGTCATGCGGCCGATCACAACCTGCGGTCCATATCATTGTCCTATCACGATTTAGCCCTTAGGTGTTTTATAAACGACTTGCAGGTGTTCTTTCGGGATGCAGTTGAATCCTGAATTAGCATTGATAGCCATCCCAATAGCTATGTTATACACCAAAGACTTAATTGATTCCATAATGAGTTTTATGTCTAGACTGGGTCATGGGCGAAACCTGGCTTCCGGTGACTCCTTTACCATGATGCTACTTTCCCTTGCGGCATACATTTTGAGAGATATATGAATTTGCATAAACATCAGCAATAGCATGGAATTTGAAGTCATTGTTTCCCTACTGACGCTAGTCGCCCTGGAAGCTGTTTTGGGTATCGATAATGTGATATTTATCTCAATAATCGCTGCAAAACTACCTGCAGACCAGCAAAAGAAGGCCCGCCAATATGGGTTAATACTAGCAGGCGTATTGCGAATTGGCCTTTTACTTATTATATCTCTGATCATGAAACTGGACAAGGACTTGTTTGTTGTTTTTGGAGAAGGGTTTTCCGGGAAGGAACTTGTACTGTTAGCAGGAGGGTTATTCCTTCTTTATAAGAGCTCTACGGAAATTTACCATAAAATGGAAGGCGAGCAGGGTGATCAGAGCAACCAAATTAAAGCTTCTTCTTTCGGGCAGGTAATTACTCAAATCTTGATCATGGATATGGTTTTTTCTGTTGATTCCATTATTACAGCTATTGGAATGGTAAAAGAAGTGTGGGTCATGTATGTAG
>NZ_JBHYGF010000153.1:0-8988 GCF_051859145.1 Dyadobacter sp. | reverse complement strand
GATACCTACTATACTTCCTTTATCGCGCTGGGCTGCATTCTGCTGCTCCTGATTATTTATTACCGAAAGCTGCTTACACCCATTTTCATGCTGTTGCCCGGACTATTCGGCGCACTGTTTGCATTGGGGACGATCGGCTACCTGCGTCCGGACGTATCGGGTATTTCACTGGCTACCGGTGCGGTAATTTTCGGTATCCTGCTCGATTACGCTTTTCACTTCTTTACACACCTCCGACATACCGGTTCCATTGCAACCGCTGTAAAAGAAGTAAGTGCTCCATTATTGACTGGTAGCTTTACAACCATCATGGCATTCAGCGCACTGCATTTTGCCAACTCGGCCGTTTTGCAGGATTTCGGTCTTTTTTCTTCGCTGGGATTGCTGGGTGCAGCGCTTTTTACACTAATTGCATTGCCGGTCATTCTCGAATCCGCTCGTTTTGATTACAAGAAGCTGCCAGCCGAGCGGCAGTCTGTCCACCTGCCCGCAACCCCTGTCAAATGGCGGGTAGGGTTGCTGGGGATCATAGGGGCACTCACTTTCGTCTTCTTATACTTCGCCCGATTCACCGAGTTTGACAGCGGGTTTGATAACCTCAGCCTGCAAAATGAAGACCTTTCATCACGCGAGCAGTCGCTGACCGGCATTGATCCCAAAAAGCAGAAGCGGATTTATGTTTTTGCCTCTCATACCAGTCGGCAGGTCGCGGAAAACATCAATTATAAAGTATATCAAAAATTGGTCGCATTGCGTAAGCAGGGCAGCATTACCAGTTTCGCAAGTCCGGGCTCGCTGCTGGTACCACGCGATATCCAGTTTCAACGGACCAGGAGGTGGCACGAGTACTGGAGCCTGGGACGAAAAGAAAGTGCATTTGACGTCATGGACAAGGCCGGCGCCAAAAACGGTTTCAATGCATTTGCCTTTAATGATTTCAAAAACTGGGTTGCGGGACAATATGAACATTCCGTTTCGCAGGATACGCTTTTCGCCGAGCTGGGGATAGACAATCTGGTGGAAAGAACAGTCGGCAAAACCACTTACATTTCAACGGTGGTGGTACCGCAGACTAACCTGGATGCAGTCAAAAGCGAACTCCGGCAAATTCCCCATGCGGCCTTGTTTGACCGGGGCGAAATGGCTGGTGAAATGTTGTCGATGGTCAAAGACGATTTCAATTACCTGCTCCTGATATCAGCCTCCATTGTGTTCCTAACCCTCCTGGTAGTGTACGGAAGAATTGAGCTGACCCTGCTTTCCTTTCTGCCGATGGTGATCAGTTGGATCTGGATACTGGGCATTGCGGCGATTTTTGGAATCAAGTTCAACTTTGTTAATGTGATTGTTACCACATTCATCTTCGGCCTCGGGGATGATTTCAGCATTTTCGTGACCGATGGTTTGCTCAGCAGGTACAAATACAAGAAAGATACCCTGCACTCCTACCAATCTGCTATTATCCTGTCGGCGACTACCACCATTATTGGTACGGGCGTACTGATTTTCGCCAAACATCCCGCAATTCATTCCATTGCGGTGATCAGCGTTCTCGGTATTGTTTGCATCCTTTTTATCTCATTTGCTTTCCAACCCGTTCTTTTTGACTTTTTTGTACAAAACAGGATTGCAAGAAAGAAGGCGCCGGTGACGATGCTGCCCTTCCTGATCAGTATTTCAAGCTTTACATACTTTCTTTCCGGCTGTCTTTTCCTGCATTCCAAACTGCTCACGATCCTGATTTTACCCGTTTCAAAAAGCAGGAAGCGGGCGATGATCAACAGTTCACTCTCCTGGTTTGCCAAATCGGTCATTTACTCCGGCCCACATGTGAAGAAGCGGTTTTCAGGACTTGAAAACCTCCAAATGGACAAGCCGGTGATTTTCATCGCCAACCACACCTCATTCCTCGACATCCTGCTGGCTATTATGCTGCACCCGAAAATCGTGCTGATGGTTAAAGGTTGGGTATACAAATCTCCCTTTTTTGGTCCCATTATCCGGTATGCGGGTTATGTGTATACCGACGATGGAGCGGAGCAGAATATCGAAAAAGTTAGAGAGTTGGTCGCAGAAGGATATTCCCTGCTGATTTTTCCGGAAGGTACCCGCTCTGAGGACGGTGAAATCGCACGTTTTCACAAAGGCGCATTCCATTTAGCTGCGCAGCTCGGTTTGGACATTCAACCCATTCTGATCCACGGCGCGCACGATGTACTGCCGAAAAATGACTTTTTGATCCGGCCAGGCGCGCTGAACGTACGTGTACTGCCGCGCATTCCACAATCAGATCCATTGCTGCAAGGGCAGCTCAGAGACACTACCAAAAATATGTCTGCGTATTACCGGGCACAGTTTGCTGCTTACAAGGATGAAATGGAAGATACCAGCTACCTGAAACACAAGATTTTTACCAATTATGTGTTCAAAGGGCCGGTGCTTGAATGGTATTTTAAAGTGAAATGGAGACTCGAAAGCCGGAATTTCGCCAGCTATAATGAGCTGATCGGTGCGCGGAAGAAGATACTCGATCTCGGTTGCGGATATGGATATTTGTCTTTTTATCTTCATTATAAAAATGCAGAAAGGACGATCAGGGGAATTGATTATGATGAAGAAAAAATCCTGATTGCCGAAAACAGCTACCGAAAGTCAGACCAGCTGCATTTTGAACAAATGGATGTAATGGAAGTCCGCCAGGAGCCGCAGGACGTGATTTTTCTGAACGATTTACTGCATTATCTGTCGAAAGAAAAACAGCGGACGCTACTTGACAGGTGCGCTGCTGCATTAAATCCGGGCGGAATTTTATTTATACGCGACGGTATCACCGATCTCAGCGGCCGTTTTGAAAATACAAAAAAAACCGAAGCTTTGTCGACCCGCATTTTTTCATTTAATAAAAAGGAAGAAGATTTTCACTTCTTTTCGTCAAAGGATATTGTCGACTTCGCGCACCGTCACCATCTTCATTATGAGCTGAAAGAGCATTCGAAAAAAACGTCCAATGTCCTTTTCATCCTCCGCAAAGCGGGAGAGACTTTACAGTAACAAATCCTTCAATCAAACATTTCCCAGGCTGTATAATGCAAGCTGCACCTTTTGAAAAAGAATACGATTTCGTAATTGTCGGAAGCGGGCTGGGCGGCCTGGCTTGCGCGCTCATTCTTGCGATGGAAAATTACAGCGTGATTGTACTCGAAAAAAACCATCAGATAGGCGGGCATTTGCAGGTTTACAGTCGTGGAAAGAGCATTTTTGACACCGGCGTGCATTATGTGGGCAGTCTGGACAAAGGCGAAAACCTCTATCAGTTTTTCAAATACTTCGGCATTTTTGATCAGCTGAAGTTAAAGCGGCTGGATGAAGAATTTGACGTGATCAGGTTTGAAGATGGATCAGAATACGCTTATACACAGGGTTTCGAAGCATTTGCAACCAAACTGATCTCTTATTTTCCGGACGAGGCGGAGGCAATCAACAAGTATTGCGAAAAGATCCTGGAAGTATGCAGCAAGTTCCCGCTTTATAACCTGGAAATTTCTACGGAAGGCTACTACATGGAAAGCGAAATGCTGACCATCAACGCACACGATTACATTGCCTCTTTGACAAATAATGTAAGGTTAAGAAATGTGCTCGCAGGCTCCAACCTGCTTTACGCCGGTTCGCGCCATAAAACGCCGTTTTATGTACATGCCCTGATCATGAAGAGTTATTTATCAGGCGCTTACAAATTTATCGACGGTGGATCGCAGATCGCGATCCAGTTCAGCCGGGCAATCAGGCAGCGCGGCGGGCTGATTGTGAAACATAAAAAGGCAGTTTCAGCGAACTACCACGACAATGGACTGGTGAAAGAGGTAGTACTTGAAAACGGCGAGGTAGTGAGAGGTAAACAGTTCATTTCCAACGTACATCCTGCGGTTACGATTGATATTTTCGGAGAAGATAGATTTCTGAATATTTATAAAAACAGGATACAGGGACTGGAAAATACAGTATCTACTTTCCTTGTCCACGTTACCTTTCACGAAAAATCATTTAAATACCTCAACCACAATATCTACTTTCACGATACCGATAACGTTTGGGACACGGTTGACTACGAACAAGCGAGCTGGCCGCAAACAAGCTTTATCTGCACACCCTATATCTCCAAGACGGGCGATTACGCCGATTCCATGTCGATTATGTGTTATATGAAAGCTTCTGAAACCGCTAAATGGGAGCAGACATTCAGCACGATTGCGGAACCGGGGCAGCGTGACGAGGAATATAAAGCATTTAAAAGGCAGAAGGAGGAGCAGGTTGTGAATAAGATCGAGTCGGTTTTTCCGGGTATAAAAAGCAAGATTAAGGCAGTGCACAGCGCTACGCCGCTCACGTTCCGCGATTATATCGGCAATAAAGACGGATCTATGTACGGGATTATGAAAGATTCCGTTTCACCAGCCAGGACACAGATCAATACAAAAACTAAAATACCAAACCTGCACCTGACGGGCCAGAACATTTCATTGCACGGGATACTGGGGGTTACCGTAAGTGCATTTATAACCTGCTTTCCATTTGTAGATAAAGAGAAACTCATTCAAAAAGTAAAAAACGCATGATCATGCAAACAGTTGATGTGGTAGTCATAGGAGCCGGCCCGGCCGGAACGGTAGCAGCTTCGTACTTAAAGAAAAAGGGCTACGATGTCACAATCCTTGAAAAAGAAAAATTTCCCCGTTTCCAGATCGGTGAAAGTCTGCTTCCGTGTTGTATGGAGCACCTCGACGAGTCGGGACTGCTGGATGCAGTGCGCGAGCGGTACTTCCAGAAGAAAACAGGCGCGGCTTTTATGCGGGGAGATAAGCGCTGCGAATTCTTTTTTTCCGAACAATATACAAAAGGCTGGACGTGGACCTGGCAGGTGAAACGTGCGGACTTTGACAGCACACTTGCGGAAGCAACCCGCGCGAAAGGTGTGGATGTAAATTTTGAATGCGAGGTACTCAGCGTAGAATGCAGCGCAGACAGGCAGGTGTTGGAATATAAAGATGTGGACGGGAATTTACATACCATTCAATGCCGGTTTATCATTGATTCCAGCGGTTACGGGCGGGTTTTGCCGCGTTTATTCGATCTCAGCAAACCGTCTGCCTTCACACCGAGGGGAGCAATTTTCTCACATCTGGAAGATAAAAACCGTTCGGAAAAGGCGAGCAATAACATTTTTGTGCATTCATTTGACAGCAACAGATCCTGGATCTGGGCAATCCCTTTTTCTGACGGATCTACATCAGTGGGTATCGTGAGCGACAAAGAAAAGGTAATGGAGCTTGCAGAGAATGGCGGAGAGAAGTACAAGGACTTTATCCGCAACTTCGAAGACCTGAGAGGCAGGTTCCAGGACTCGGAATTCAAGTTCGAGCCGCGTCAGATATTGGGGTACTCTGTTGGTGTAAAGTCAATGTTTGGCGAAGGCTTTGTGCTTTCGGGTAACAGTACCGAATTTTTAGATCCGATATTCTCCTCCGGCGTAACATTCGCCACAGCCTCGGGCCTGCTTTCGGCAAAAATGACAGACCGGCATTTACAGGGAGAGAAAGTGGATTGGGAAAATGACTACGAGCGCGTGGTGCAGCGGGGTATTGATGTATTCAGAAGCTACGTAACCGGCTGGTACAGCGGCGACTTTCAAACGATTGTATTTGCGAGTGAAATCGAGGACGATATCAAACACCAGATCTGCTCTGTGCTGGCAGGTTACGTTTGGGACCAGTCGAACCCGTTTGTCAAGAAACACGACACGATCCTGCCCACACTGGCGAAAGTGATCTTAATGAAGGAAAGAGCGGCCGGGTTAGCCAGCTCCTAACAGGATAAGTCCGTGCTGTAATCCTTTAAAATGATTATATATCAAGATATTGCGGGGCTCCTTTTCTTCTGAAAAAGCATATTTGCACTGGTCGGGAAGCTTTTTCCCGGCCAGCATTTGTACACCAAGCCAGGTTGCAAATGCCGAGGTAGTCGGATAATCCCCTACCAGGTTTTTGTAAGAATAACAATTGCTCCCACTAAATAGCTTCTCCCGCATGCCGGTATACAGGTAATCGGTGCGGCTATCGCCACTAATCCCGAGAAAGAGCGTGTCAATATCTTCCGGTGTCAGTCCGTTTTTTGCAAGAAAAGATTGAACGCGATCGTGCAGGCCGCTTTCGGGAAGGTAGCTGGTTTGGTCCACATCAACGATCCTGGCTATGCTCTCCGCAGACTTGCTCTCCTCCATTACAAACATGACTGCACCTTCCCCATTCACAGAACCCGGTGTATTTGAAGTAAATAACTCTTCAGAAGTAAAATCCCCTTTCTTAAAAGAGCCGCCGAGCGAGTCGATATTGTGGTTGTAATCGGAAATTTCCTCGACTGTACCCACCAGTAATCTTTCCGCCCTACCCTCCTGTAACAGCATCCAGGCGTCAAGCAATGCAGCTTCAAATGCAAGTCCGTTGTGTACATGCGTGGTATTGTAGCCGGTGATCTTGCTCATCAGCGCCAGGTTTCCTGCGACTGCATTGGGTGTACTTTGAACAAAGTTCGTGGGGGTAAGTGTGCCTTCGTTGTAGTCGACGATCTGGTTGAGGAATTTGAGACAATCTTCCAGTCCGCCGTTTGCAGTTCCCAGAATGATACCGTCAACCGGAGTTTCCTTGATCAAAGGCAGCCCCGCTCCTACGCCCATTCTGATCGCTTTGCCCATTCTCCTCAGTAACCCTGCTGGTATGAGGCCATTATATTCGGGTTCAATCGCCTGGTACCGGATGCCCTTGTAAGATGCTACGTCGCCTTCCAAAAAACCATTGTCGAAAGTGCGTTGCGGCGAAATGCAGGCTGATTGCTTAATGTACATTCTAGAAATAACGATGTGTTGCCTGATGCACTAAGCTAGCTGTGCTCCGGCGATAAATTTTTGTATCAGAGCTGCGTATTCCGCCAACTCATTTTTTTCCTGCTCCTCAGTCCACTCCAATTCCCGTGCCATCAGGCTGGCGACAACAGGCAGTACATTCAATGTTTCTTTCCAATCGGTGATTTCCATTCTGACGCGCCTCGCCAGGAAATCCCGGAGTGTTACCGCCATTTCAGCCCTGACCGCATAAACAACTTCGGCTTTCAGGTAAGGATACTCCGGGCTAAGCTGCTCTGCGAGTGCTGCATTATCCCTGCCCAGCGCAGCTACCCTACCGGCCCAACTTCCATATTTGGACACAAGGTGCCGCGCAACTTCGTCCGACAATGCAAAATCAGCAGCCAGCTTCTTCCAGGATTCCGGATCAAAATCCGCTCCACCTGCCAGGATATGGGCATCCGTAGTACAAGGTTTTTGTTGGGAAAAAATAACGTCAGCCTCGTCAATTGTATCTTTCGCCATTAACCTGTAAGTAGTCCATTTGCCGCCAAGCAGACTCAGCAAGCCTGTTTTTTCATCCAATTCAATTTCATGGTCGCGAACAAGGCTCTTGGTAGATTTAGTCGGATCGGCGGATAATAAAGGCCGCAAGCCTCCAAATCCTGCCCGCAGCTCCCGAAGATCAATTGGCTTCGCCAGGTAGGGGTTCAATGTGGCTGCCAGGTACTCTTTCTCCTCCTCATTGAGCATCGGCTCTTCCGACACTTTACTGTACTCCGTGTCCGTAGTACCGATCATTGTAGCACCTTCGAAGGGTATTGCAAACACAACGCGACCATCGGACGTTTTCGGGATCAGCATTGCATATTCGCTGTTCAGGGTCTTCGGGGGCAACATCACGTGCACGCCTTTGCTCGGTCTCAGTCTTTCCGGAAGCGCAGGATTTGCGAGCAATCTGATATTGTCGGCAAATGGGCCGGTACAGTTGATAACAAGCTTTGCTTTGATGGTGTACTTACTTCCTGACCGGGTATCCACTGCATTCACAGCAGTGAGCTTACCTGATTCATTTTTTACAAACCCATCAACTTCCATGTAGTTAGCCACAGCTGCACCCTGCTCCGATGCTGATTGTACAATGGCGAGGCAGTAACGTGCGTCATCCAGCTGGCCGTCATAATAAAGTACGCCGCTATGCAGCTTCTGCGGGTCAAGCGTCGGAATTTTGGCTAAAACTTCCTTTTTGCTCAGCCATTTGCTTTTGGGAAGCGTATCGTTGATAGCAAATGCATCGTAGAGCTGCAAACCGATTTTGAAATAAAGGCCCTCAAACCAGGAACTCACCGGCGTCATCAATGCAAGGGGACGCGCCAGGTGGGGCGCATTTTTCAGTACAATATGTCGCTCTTCCAAACCATGACGGACTTGTTTGAGCTGCGCGAAATCCAGTTTTTTAAATGCTTGTTCCAAGTAGCGTACCCCGCCGTGGATCAGTTTGGTGGAACGCGAAGAAGTTTCGGATGCGAAATCCTGTTTGTCTATCAATGCTACTTTATAGCCCCGCAATACTGCGTCGAGCGCACAACCTGCACCACTTGCGCCCGCTCCGATGATACAAATATCAAATTCTTCATTATCAAATCTTGTAAGCGAATCAGGGCGGTTCATTGAGCAGGAGTAACGGCGTAGGCGTTGGTGGTGATGTTTGCAAAAGTACGAAGTTGGGGCTTAAAACAAATGCTGCGCAACATTTGATCTGACTGCCCATTTGGTATAATAATTGCTTTCAACATTAGAATGAGGTTAGAGACATTCTCTCCTGTAATCATTTACTCACTTTTAAACTTAAAACCATGGGTCTATTTTCATTTCTCAAAGGATCAGGAGAAAAGGTATTCAAAAACGAAAATGCCGCTGCGCCGGCTCCTGAAGTTGAACCGCTGCGTGCAAGTGCATTGCTTGCTCACGTTAAAGCACTTGGACTTTCATATAAAAGTCTGACTGTAAAAACCTCGGGTGACACTGTAACTTTGGAAGGGGAAGTAGCCAATCAGGAAGATGCAGAGAAAATTGCGCTGGCTGTGGGGAAT
>NZ_JBHYGF010000152.1:0-8992 GCF_051859145.1 Dyadobacter sp. | reverse complement strand
CCGGAAATCAGGTCCAGATAGGATTTCCCGTCTGCTCCATACATGTAAACGCCCTGCGCACTGTCAATTTCAAGCGCGAGCGGGTAGTCGGAAGTTTGGGCAAGATGATCAAAAAACTGTTGACGATGGGTGATATACATTATTTACTTATAATACTTTCTTAAAGTGTAGTCCTTTTCTGGATTCTTCTTCATTCAAAGAAAGTGGCGCTGCCGCCAACCCAGGTAAAATCTTTATTGAAGCCCACGCCGATCATTTCGCCCCGGCTCAGCCTGCTTAAACTAATCAGCAGCTCCGGCTTGTCAGCTTTATCTTTCCAGCCATACATCATCCTTACCTCACATTTGACAAGTCCGTCAGGTGCCTGTATCACAGGTTCGTAGGATACTTTGCGCTGTAAAATGTAGTTCTCAGGATCCGGCAATGCATGAAGATCCGCAGCTGTAACATGCAAACGTACGCCGGAGCCTGCAAATGAAAAAAGTGGTTTCAGAACATAATTTTGAAGATCCTCGGGATAGTTACCCGAGTAGTCACTTACAAAATGCGTTTCGGGTATATACGGACCTTTAAGAAACGGCATTGAAAATTTACTGATCCTGAAAAACCAATTCGGATGCCCGACCCAGGTTACATCCACTTCATCAGTAAAGCGATAGCTGGTTACCAGATCGGGATAGTTGAGTAGGTCGTCAAAGATCAGCCTATTGTAGATTCTTTTGACCTGAACTTTGCGTCCATCCTTCTCGTAAAAGAGCGATCTCCCTTCACGGATCAGTCTGGTATAGCAAACAGCCTGGATTCCCAGCATTGCCTCCGTTACTGCGAAGTCAATCCGCGTTTTCTGCTTTTCAGGAAAGATTTCGAGCAGGATCACAGATTCCGGTTCTTCATCAGCCAGGATCAACGAACGCAATTTTGCAACATACGCATTATATCCGTCAGCGTTAAACAGATACTGAAATTCGGGAAGCACATCAAAATGCATCCTGAATGCTTCTGACAAAAACGCCTGGTAACCGAAAACCGATGGAAATCCTTGTAGCTCAATCAACTGGGGTACAAGCATGCCACTTTTATCCCTGCAAATCGCATAATCAATGGCCAGGAATGAAGTATGTGCATTCTCACCGGGAACAAACTGTGATTCAGGAACCGCACGCTCTGTTTTTGATTTGAAGTCCGGCGAGCGCAATACCTCAATAATCTGCTCAGAAGTTTCCAGGATCTTCTCTTTCAAATCCTTTGGAATAAACACCGGCGTTTCAGCCACGCGGAAATCCAGCTGACCAGGGAATGAAGTTTCAATGTAAGCCACAAAATCCTGGTACTTTTTGTCTGAAAATGACTGATTATATGCTTCCCGGGCTTCCTTATGCATAGGCGGGCGTGAATGATTTGTCCAATGCGTTTTTCAGAAATGCAGGCAAGATAACAGATTCGGTGAGCAGGATCTTGTCAGGATCGTTCAGGTGCGCGATCATGTCATTGTATTTAGTTTCTCCATGTGCTGCGACAATAGCGACTTTTTTATCCTCCCTGAGAAAATACCGCAGCATTCCTTCTGCATCAGCTTCCGGGTGAAATTGCGTTCCCACGACTTCATTGGAAAAGCGGATTGCCATGATTGCGCGTTCCAGCGGCACATGCAGACGGATCTTTTCAAGACAAAGCAACTTAGCGCCCATTTCGTCGAACATGAACTGATCAGGCTGGGTTACCTGATAATCTCGCGAATCCACGATCCAGAATGGATCCGCAAGCGCAGTAAGTAACGGATCTTTGCGCCCAGTGCTGGTTTTATGCACCGGGAATGTGCCAAAGGAAGTTTTTCTCCTCTTGCTCACCCGCGCAAGCTGCCAGTGTATGCAAGCCATTTGAAATGAATGGCAGATCAGGAATAAATGTTTTTTTACGCGGTTCTGACGTTTCTGATTGTATTGAAACAGCTGGTCAAGGAAAGAAAAGTACTTTTTCTCCCAGGCTTCGCCAACCGGCGAGGGATTACCTGGCCCGCCGGTAGAAATATAAGCATCGAAGTCCATTCCGGGTATTTCAAGCTTTTGGCGTACATCGAAAATCGTGTATTCAACGGGCACTGCTTCTTTCTCACCAAAACTGGTGATAATCTTCCTGATGCATCGCATCCCTTCGTTCTCGAACCCGTCGTACATGTCCAGAATTGCGATCCGGAAATGTGTTTTATTATCAATCATTTTGTGAGGGCTTGTTGCCAGAAGCTTTGCTGTAAGCTTTTAGCTGTTAGTTTATCTTTTTATAAACTATTTTAACAAACTATCCCGGTATAAGTTCGGATGACAGAATATTATTTGGCAGACTTCATTCGCCGAGTCCGATTTTAGTTTCTGCGACAATGTAGTCCACCACTGCATTCATACTCCCGGTTTGTTCAAAAACTGCTAACTGGCGATCCGCGCCGGTGCCCATTTCCATGATCTGGTGGATGTAGCTAATTTCTTTTCGGCTTCCCAGTTCGTCTACCACGTCGTCAATAAATTCGAGCAGCTCGCCTGCCAGCAATTTATACTCCACTTCTTCCTGTTTGCCAAAATCAATCAGCTTTCCGTGGATGCCATATCTTGCCGCGCGCCATTTATTTTCATTAATGAGCATTCGGTCGTAAATGCGGAAGCTGAGGTTCATCCGGTGCAGCTTGTAAATTTTTGCGACCAGCGCCTGCATAATCGCAGCGAGGCAGATAGTCTCGTCAGTCCGCATCGGTACATCGCACATCCTGAACTCTATTGTATTGAAAAATGGATGTACCCGAATGTCCCACCAGATCTTCTTCCCGTTGTCAATGCATTTGGTCTTGATCAGCAGGTTTACATATTCATCGTATTCCGCGGCACTTGAAAAGTAATCGGGAATGCCGGTTCTTGGAAATTTGTCAAAAACCTTCGATCGGTAAGATTTAAAACCCGTATTCCGACCGCACCAAAAAGGAGAGTTGGTGGATAATGCGTAAATGTGCGGTAAAAAGTACCTGACTGCATTCATGATCTGAATTCCTTCATTCCGGTCTTCAATACCGACGTGCACGTGTAAACCGAAAATAAGATTGCCGCGTGCTACGTCCCGCATTTCATCGATAATTTCATCATACCTCGGATCGTCGGTAATCAGCTGATCGACCCAATCGGCGAAAGGGTGGGTACCCGCTGCTGCCACCTGCAAATCCTGCTTTTCAGCCAGGCCGAGGATCATTTTACGCAGGTAAGTTACTTCTTCTCTCGCCTCCTGTATGTTGTGGCAAATGTTGGTACCAACTTCCACTACTGCCTGGTGCATTTCGGCCTTCACACGCTCCTTTAAGGTGATCTTACCATCTTCAACCAGCTTCGACATGTGCGACCGCAGGTTGCGGGTAACTGGATCTATCGTCTGAAACTCTTCTTCAATTCCTAGTGTGAAAGTGGCCATAAAGGGCGGTTTGAAATACTTTGATCAGGATTTTTTCATTTTAGAATTCTTGGCAGGCGCTTTGGTAACCGCAGCTTTATTGGTAGGCAGCTGTGGATCGGGTTCGGCAACAGGCTCCGAAGTGCCAGCTGCTGGTTTTTTGACAGATTTCTTTGGTGTTACTGCTTTGATGTTAACCTCAGTGGCAGAAGGTAGGGGAACTGGCTGTACTTGTTGGCCAGGAGCAGTAATCCCGGCCTGCACTGCCTTGCTCAGGAAGGTTCCCCAGGTAAGGTTAACCTGACCGGGTACCTGCGCTTTGGCACGTTCAATCGCCATATTAGCGGCAGCTTCCACAACCCATTCAAAATTATCCGGGCCTACGGAATAGATGTCAGCATCGGGCGCAGGATTGCAAAAATCAATGGCGTAAGGGATACCGTCGCGCACGGCAAATTCCACCGTATTGAAATCATATCCCAAAGCTTTGTTCAGTCTCAGGGTATAATCTTTAATCGTTTCCAGCAGCTTTTCTCTTTCCTCGCCAGTCGCCTTTAATTCTGATGCATATCTCAAATGATGCGGGTTGCGGGGCTCGTAAGGCATAATCAGCACATCTTTCTGGCCGATACAATAGCAACGAACGTAGTCGCTAAACTCGATTTCTTCCTGCAACATCATCACCAGCTGACCTGTTTCTTCGTGTTTATACCACAAATCCTGAGGATTTACAACCTTATAAACGCTCTTCCAGCCGCCGCCATCGTGCGGTTTCATGTAAGCCGGAAAACCGACGTACTGGAAGATCTCTTCCCAGGCCATCGGAAATGCGAGGTTGCGGAATGAAGTTTCTGTTGTATTGTCAGGCCGCTGCTTTGAAGGGAGCAAAACTGTTTTCGGGACAGGTACCCCGATCTGTTCTGCCAGTGCATTATTGAAGAACTTCTCGTCGGCGCTCCACCAGAAGGGATTGTTGATCACCGCTGTACCGCACAAGGCAGCATTTTTGAGGTAGGCGCGGTAGAAAGGTACATCCTGTGAAATGCGGTCAATGATCACGGCATATTCTGTGGGCGCGGCTTGCGCGACTTTATCGATGGTAACTGCCTCGGCGATAATATCGGGTTCTCCCTTACTGTTCACTCTTTCTATAAATGCATTCGGGAACGTATTTTCCATCCCAAACAGTATTCCAATTTTCTTCATACTAAAATTCAGTTTTGTTATTGATAAAGTCCGTTTTACATGATCCTTGCCAGGTAGTCGGGGAACATTTTTGTCCACAGTGGCCAATCGTGCTTCTCCCAGCCCCGGATGTCCAGCCAGTGCTCTATGCCATTTGCATTTAAGATATTTGACATTCTTACATTACTATCGAGGCAGATATCCCATTCAGAAGTTCCCAGCACGATCTTCATATGCCCGTATCGCCAGCCCTGTTCGTTTGGCATGTAGTCAACCGGGTTATTAAAATAAACAGTATCGTCGTAAAAGCCGTCGGTAAAGCTTCTGATGTCGAACGCGCCGCTCATGCTGATCAGGTAAGCGACCAGATCAGGGTGCCTGAATGCGAAATTGGCAGAATGAAAACCTCCGAAACTGCAACCTGCCACACCGATCCTCCCGACATTACACTCGGCTTTGATATAAGGTACCAGCTCGTTTGCCAGGAATTTGTCGTATTGAATGTGGTTGAGAACCCTGTATTGCGGGTTAATGTGTTTGGCGTACCAGGAATCTGCGTCAATGGAGTCGACACAATAAAGCTTGTATTTACCAGAGTCTATCAAATTTCTAACCGACTCGGTCAGCCCCATATCCTTGGCCTGGTAGTAGCGCCCGAGGGTGGTTGGAAAAAGGAGGATAGGGTACCCCCAGCTCCCGTAAACAAGCATATCAATCTCTCTGTCCAGGTGATGAGAGTAGTATTTAATGTGCTTCTCTTCCAAATCAGCCGGCGTTAAATTTGATTATTGAAATATACAAAACAAATCATAGGAAGCAAATTAATAACTTGCACGTTTGTTTTACTCCATTTTTAGCGGTTTAAGGGTTTGAGCGTCGTGTATTCTTCCACATTTTTTGACGATATAAAAATTTATTCCAACTTCCTCCACAGGGAAGTTCGCGTTAGTGTGCTCTTGCCTGCCGGGTACGAAGCGGCAATGCATTATCCCTTGCTCCTTTTCAACGACGGACAGGATTTCGGGTCGCTTAGGTTGGTGGAAATTGCGGGGGGGCTGCAAAGTTCAGGAGAAATCAAACCTATGATAATCGCAGGAATACATGCAAACGAACGCCGCATTTACGAGTACGGAACGGCTAGCAAGTCTGATTATGCAGGCAGGGGCAGCGAAGCAGGGCAAACAACTTCATTCGTCACTACTGAGCTTCTGCCATTTTTACAACAGCAATACCAGGTAAGATCCTCCGGCAATGCATACGCCGGCTGTTCGCTCGGCGGCTTAATGGCACTGGATATCGCATTGCATTTTCCGGCATTTTTCCCGCTGACCGGCGTTTTTTCCGGCGCATTGTGGTGGAGACAGAAGGCAATCGGGGAAGGTTACCTGGATTCGGACAGGATTATGCATGCGCAGATTGAGCGTCTTGAAGAAAAACCTCCATTGAAATGCTGGTTTCAATGCGGCTCACAAGACGAAACGGACGATCGCGATGGCGACGGTGTGATCGACTCGATACAGGATACGCTTGAATGCATTGCTGCATTGGAAAGAAAAGGGCTGGTCTGGAACCAGGATGTTTTTTACACGGAGGTACCTGACGGGCACCACGATCAGGCTACCTGGTCGATGATGATGCCGGAATTTCTGAAATGGGTTTCTACAAACCTGAAATAGGCTTACAGTGTACTCAGGAAAGCCATAGTATCAACAGCATCCGCATAATCAGAAAGGCCGGGCTCCTGTGATTTTCCAAAAGGTACATTACCGGGAATGCCTGCATTGCCTACTACGCACTGGATCTTCTCGGCCGACTCGTTCAAAGCCGATTGTACCGTATCCAAATCCGTGTATGTTTCAAAATGTAAAACGCTGATCGGAGAAACGAGCGCGCTGTTTTCGGTGATCATCAAAAAACCATTATCAAGGTGCGGGACCCTGTTAATCAGGAAAATCGACTTATTGTACTCGTAGTTATTGAAGTATTTATGGTTTTGAAGATAGAGGTGCGCCCTGTTTTCTATTGCCTCATAAAACTTGGTAAAATCATATCCGGCAGGAACGAAGAGCTTGGAAACATTGCGGCAACCCAGACCAAAATATTGAAGCACATCCCTGCCAAGTAATTGCAGTTCTTCCTGCGTTTCGTTACCTGTTAAAACAGCAGCGGAAGTCCTGTTCCGCCGGATCACATTGGGTTTACTAGCGAAATAATAGTGAAAGTACCGGGCTGTATTGTCGCTCCCGGTAGCAATGTAGGCGTCGGCCTCGTTGAGCCGCTCCACAAACCTGATCTGCGAAGTAAATTCAGGTTCTTTTTGTATTAAGTGGTGAAGCAATGCGGAAATCAGCACCGGATCATCAGAGCTGGGTTTCACCAGCAGCGTGTGTCCGCTGATCAGTACGCACAAAGCATCCTGAAAACCGACAGCCGGAATATTTCCAGCCATAACAACACCCACTTTCCGGTATTTATTTGGCTCCGGGTATTGTGCTGACCATTCACGAAGCTTTTCAGGATCAAGGAATTCGGTAGCAATGGCGTGGAGTGACTTCCTTACATTCTCGGGCGTAAACCAGTTGTTCCGGCTATTTGCTGATTCAACCCAATCTTGTATAACTTCCTCATTTTCCGCGTCTGTAATGAATTTTCCCAATTGGATGAATGCCTCTTCCCGCCTGATCCTTGCTAACATACTTTGTGAACTCTAAAAAGTTTTACTGACCTGCCGTTTTTATTTTTCTGATTGTTGGGAAACTATAAATAGTTATATTTGTTACTCTAAGCAGAAGAATAGCAACAAATATAAACAATCCGGCGACTATGGCTATAATGATAACCGATGAATGCATAAATTGTGGGGCGTGCGAGCCAGAGTGCCCCAATACAGCAATTTATGAAGGCGGTGTGGAGTGGACCTGGGGAGATGGGACCAGTTTAGATGAAGTAGATTTTGGCGACGGGACAGTAGTAAGCGGCAAGGAAAAGCAGGCGCCTGTTTCAGATGAGTTCTACTATATTGTTACCGATAAATGTACGGAATGTGTTGGTTTCCACGAAGAGCCGCAATGCGCTGCGGTTTGCCCGGTTGACTGCTGCGTGCCGGATCCCGACAATGAAGAAGAAGAAGATACATTATTAGCTAAAAAAGCCTGGATGCACGGCGAATAGCCGCTTCCTAAATATGAATTTGAAAGCCCTGCCTATGGCGGGGCTTTTTTTGTGCCCAAACTTTTTCGTAATGGCATTATGATTATAAAATTTCTTAATAATGGCACTGTTGTGAGTGTAATAAAATTCTGTGTATACACATTAATACAAAATTTAAATTTTTTTCTTAAATCTGTTTAAAAGCTATTTTTCTGTTGATTATCCATTAAAAAAGAGAATAAAAACATGAAAATTGTATTTTTTTGGATAAAATATGTCGACTATATTTGATTAATATAATTTATAAACAATATTTGATTCATAAATCCTGCCGGTGAGTAATATTAACTTAAACAGAATATAATTATGAGAAAAGTCTATTGCGCAGTATTATCTTTGATGGTTCCTTTTTTGGGTTTTGCAAAGTCTGGCGAAGACAGAAAGGCTGTTAAAGCTGATACAACAATCGTAGCAGAAGCAGCTGAGGAAGAAGGAAAGGGAGCATTCGCATTCTCAGGGTATCTTGACTCTTATTACATGGCCAATTTCAACAAGCCAGCTTCCCGGTCAAACATGGGTGCAACCAATGCACGTGTGTTCGATCAGCGATCAGGTCAGTTTTCGCTCGGCCTTGTTCAGACGAGAGTTGCTTATACCAACGCGAAGTCAGAAGCAGTAGTAGATTTGACATTTGGCCCGAATGCCAATATGGGTAACTATGGAAATGCCTAGTTCAGCACCGCACTCGCTATCAAACAGGCATACTTCACTTATAAATTCACAGACAAGTTCTCAATGACCGCGGGACAGTTTGGAACGCACATCGGATACGAAGTGATCGACGCACCGGCCAACTTCAACTATTCGCTGTCCAACCTGTTTAACAATGGTCCGTTTTACCATGCCGGTTTGAAAGCAACTTACGCCTTTTCTGATAAAGCTTCTTTAATGGTGGGCGTAGTGAACAATGTAGACGGACTTGGCGATAACAACCGCGCGAAAGGAATTATCAGCCAATTGTACCTGCAACCTGCATCGGGCTGGAATGTATACCTGAACTACATCGGAAGCAACGAAGCGAATACGGACAGCCTCGGCAAGCAGCCGGAAGGTCTTTACCAGGTATTTGATTTAACAACCAGCTTCCAGGTAACAGAAAAATTCCTGCTTGGTTTGAATGCAGCTTACGGAAGCCAAAAAGGTGATTTCCAGGGTGCAGGCGGACCAATTGGTA
>NZ_JBHYGF010000151.1:0-9019 GCF_051859145.1 Dyadobacter sp. | reverse complement strand
TGCTAGGTGACCGTTTCTCTTCGGTATCGGTTTCATGATAATGTTATATAATTTAACCATTGTAAAGTTATCAAAAGAAAAGGCTTTAATAGATACTCAACTCTACCGTTGATAATTGTCCCACTGCCATTCGATAATTATAAATAAAAAAAAAGCGAGCAGCGCAAAGCGCCACTCGCCAAATCCATTTCCGTCGGTTTCAACCGACGGAACACGGGTCATGAATCATTTCGCTCTCTTCAGCGCCTCCGTCGTCAACCAATACTTCGCAATCATATTCGGCACTTCCCACTCCGGCAGCTTACCTGCTTTCAGGAATCCCATATAAGCATTCGCAACCTGCGCGAAATGCGCTTCGTGACCTACTTCATATCTCTGTGGAATAGATACTTCCCAGCCGGCAGCGATCTTTTTTAGCTCCACGCCAGGATGTTTTTCCTGCACCGCTTTGAATGCAGCCGCAACAGCATCCGCGTAGCCTTTGCTCTTATCCGTAGTTTCGATAAAAAGAACAGGCTTGTACTTCTGCTCTTTGCCCTGGCGCACGATGAGGTTTGCTTTCGAACCTTTCATGATAGAGTAATGCGTGTCGCCAGTTCCTTCCGGTGCCTGGAAGTTCCACAGAACAGAAACTTTTGCATGCACGCCTTTCAGCTTGTAGGTCATTTCACCATTTGAATACACATTCAAAATCGTATCCTTCACATCCTTTTTCAGGAAGTCAGGGAAAGTTTCGCTTTTGGTCACGAGCTTGAATTGTGAAGGAGTTAATTGCGTAGCAGTGCGTTTTGAGCTGAGCAACTCCATGTCTTTTTGATAATCTAAAGCCACGTCAGGAAATGCGCTCCATTGAACCAAGTCAACCAAGTGCGTTGTCACATCCACCATTCCTTCGCCCTGCTGTTTTACATCAAAAAACCACGTCGGACGAACAAGCGGCTCGCCGGAAATGTATTTGAAATAATGGTGCACGCTTTCCTTCATCACGGCCGGACTTTCGGGCGTACCTTTTTGCAACTCTCCAAAAATCTCAGGAAGCGCCGCTAGCTCGCGTTGCAGTGTGTTTGTGATCTCATAACGCTCGGTCATGATGTCGTACAGCAGTACATTGTTTTTCTTCGCGCTTTCAAAGGCTTCTTTCAATTTGTCAAAACCAGCCGCGTCAATCGCCATGGGTTTGTCCGCCAGCACATTCAAACCTGCATCAACAGAACGTTTGATATAGTCCGTTTTCTTCTGGTTGTTTCCAGCCAAAACCACCACATTACCTTTCTTCTCAGACAGCATTTTGTCCATGAAATCGGCACCGGTGTACACTTCCTCTTTCCAGCGGGTCGGATTTTCAGCAGCGGTGTTGTACTTCTCTACCTTATCCAGGTAAGCTTTCACATCCGGACCTTCGGTGGCGTAAACGTGCACTACAGAGTCCACATCGTCATACATAGACTTCTGAACAAGCGCCGCGTGGAAGTGGCCGGGCTCTACCACGATCAGGCTCAGCGGTTTTTTAGCTTCCTCATCCTTAGCCTCTTCCTTTTTCGAATTACATGCCTGGTTAAATGCCATTGCGCTCAATAAAGCGATTGTCAAGAGTTGTTTTCTCATTTGAATGGGTTAATGTAACAGGTGCAAGATAGTTTCAAAACGAAACTACGCCTGACTGTAAGACGATATTTCTTTGAGCATCCCTGAACTTGCCTTGTCGATAAAAAGAATCGCATTCGGGTGGGTGCGCAGGATCGTCGACGGGTACAATTCCTGGATATCTTCCTCAACCGTATGGGCGATCGCTTTGGCCTTTTTCTCTCCCGGAACGATGCAGAAAGCATAATCAGCCTTCATCAAAGTCGGGATTGTCAATGTCAATGCAGTGGCTGGTACCTCGTCGAAAGTATCAAAGCACGCATCATTTACCTGTTGCTGGCGGCAGGCATCGTCGAGGTCCACCTGCTTTACGATTTGCGGATCGTCAAAAAACGCGACGTGCGGATCGTTGAATGCCAAATGCCCGTTTTCGCCAATACCCAGACAAACGATATCAATGGGATTGTCAAGCAGCAGCTGTGCGTACCGCTTGCATTCTGCTTCGAGATCAGCCGCATTTCCGTTGAGGTAATTAACTGATTTAAGCGGTTTAAAATCAAACAGACGTACTTTCAAAAAGTAACCAAAGTTTTGCGGCGCATCGGCAGGAATGCCCACATATTCGTCCATGTGAAAAGCATTGATCTTTTCCCATGCAATCCCTTCCTCTTCTTTCAATGCATTCAGAAATTCATTTTGTGAAGGCGCAGAGGCAAAAATAATGTTCAACGTATCTTTCGAAACCTGCAACTCCCTGATCTTATCTGCTACGCAACGGGCAGCATCGGTACCCATTTCTTTCCGGGTTTCAAAAATTTTTATTTCCAGATTGTCCACTTTCATCTTTTGCTTATTTAATACTTTATATAGCGTTATTGTAAATTACTTTTCCTTTGACAATGGTCTTTTGTACTGATATATTTTCGTCAAAAATCACAATGTCAGCATCTTTTCCAGCCACCAGAGAGCCTTTTCTCGGATCTACTCCCATGATCCTCGCAGGAGTCAAACTCGCCATTCTCACCGCATCGAGCAGCGAAACGTCGGCGATTTGCACCATAGTCCGCACCAGTCTGTCGGCTGTTGACACGCTCCCTGCAAAAGAAGTGCGGTCGGGCAGCTTGGCTACACCGTCTTCGACAATCACTTTCAATCCATTTTTAAGCGAGCCCAACGTACTTTCACCTTCTGGCATTCCCGCAGCGCGCATTGCATCCGTGATCAAAGCAATCCGATCAGCGCCTTTGATTTTACAGATCAGCTTCAAAAGCGGCGCAGGCAAATGCACGCCGTCGGCGATAATCTCTACATCCATATCCAGCAAAAAAGCACTTTCAATGGTACCCGCGTATCTGAATGCATTGCGCCGCGTTACGCCCGACATTGCTGAGTAGAGATGCGTAGCCAGGGTGTACCCATTCTCAAATGCATCCAAAACCTCCTCGTAAATCGCGTCCGTATGCGCCACTGCGGCCAGTATTCCTTTCTGTCTTAATCTTTTACCAAAATCGATAGCCCCCGGCAACTCAGGCGCAGCGCTCCATCTGGTAATGGAAGAGGAATAAGCCAGCACTTCTTCATATTCGGCCGGATCAGGATTTCGGATATACCGCGGATCCTGCGCGCCCCGCTGGCTCAATGCGAAATAGGGGCCTTCCAAGTGCATTCCGAGAAACTGCGCGCCGTTTGCATTCAATGCATTTGCTTTTTCATACAAATCCAGCGTTTCCAGTAAATCCGCTTTCTCGCTCGTCAGCGTAGTCGGAACCATCGCAGTAGTACCATACTTTGCATGCGATTCAGCAATCCCTAAAAATGCCTCCACACTACCATCCATAAAATCATGACCGCCCCCACCATGAATGTGAATATCAATAAAGCCAGGTGCGACGTAATGTCCGTTTGCATCGATTACTTCGGCATCGGGTACATCAATATCACCCTGGTGAATACCAACGATTTCCCCATCTTCAATTACCAGCGTACCGTTTTTGATATAGCGGTGCGGGGTGACTAGTGTGCCGTTTGTGATTTTTGTTTTCATTTGAAAATATTAGATTTTACCATCTGGCTTGCTCAATCACTTTGTCATGCTGAGCGCAGTCGAAGCACATTGCACAATGCTCTTAATACCAGAGCGGTCGCCTTTACCCTTCGACTGCGCTCAGGATGACAAAAGCCGACTGCCGACTGCCGAAAGCCGACAGCCAGCAGCAATTAGAAGCCCCACCTCCGCAACTTATGCCCCTTCACCGCATAAAACACCAAATACAAATAACACGGAATCAATACCCAATACGCCTGCCGTACATCAAACTGATCCGCGAAATGGCCGTAGAAGAGTGGCATAATTGCGTTTCCGCAGAGTCCCATGATCATGATCGAGGCGCCCAGCTTGGTGAAGCGACCAAGGTCGTCGAGTGCCAGCGGCCAGATGCCTGCCCAAACGAGCGAGTTGGCCAGACCAAGCAGTACCACAAACCAGATCGAAATGTCGGTCTCGTGCCCCAGGAAGTTAACCTGCCCTTTTGTGAAAATGATAAGTAGTGAAAACACGGTACCCAGGATCGTGCAAATGCGCAATGCATTCACCTGACTGATAAATTTCGGGATCAATGAAATACCGATCAGATATCCGCAAATGGTGCAGAACAAGGTATAGGAAGGAAAAACCTTAGCTTCCAGCAAATCAATGCCCATTGAATTGGCATAACCAATAATGGTATCGATCGCGATTACTTGTGTACCGACGTGCAGGAAAATTGCCAGTGCGCCCAGGATGAGGTGAGGGAATTGAAAAATGCTCGTTTTGCCTGCGTTGGCAGTTGCTATTTCCTCACTTTCGTGTTCAGTATCAATCTCCGGCAAAGGTGATTTGAAAACCAATATTCCCAGCACAAACAGGAACGTACCCAATGCAATATACGGATTGACTACGCGGCGGATCAGTTCGTCCAGTGCTGCGCTCCTTTCTATATCCGTCATGGAACCCAGCTGTGCGAAAAGATCCGTGTCGGTTGGTTTCAGAATAACTGCGGCAAACACGATAGGCGACAAAATGCCCGCTGCTTTGTTGCATATCCCCATGATACTGATCCGCTGTGCCGCTCTTTCCTTCGCGCCCAGAATGGTAATGTAAGGGTTCGCAGCAGTCTGCAGAATAGCCAGTCCGATACCGATAGTGAACAAACCGAGCAGGAATATTTCGTAAGTACGGGTCATGGCGGCGGGCACAAAAATGAATGCGCCCAATGCCATCGACCAGAACCCGAACATCATACCCTTTTTGAAACCCACCTTTTTCAACAAAAAAGAAGAAGGTACCGACATCACGAAATAGGCAATGTAAAATGCAAATGCGACGAGGTAAGCCTGAAAACTCGTGAGCTCGCAGGCTATTTTGAAATACGGAATGAGGATTGAATTCACCCAGGAAATGAATCCGAAAATGAAAAACATGACCCCGATCAGGAAAATGGAAATGGTCGTTTCCCTCCGGGTCAGGTTTTCAACTTTTATTGCGACTGTTGCTGCTTTCATTAGGTCTTGCTTTCATTGGTATAAAGGGTTTAGTATTTGTTGAGGTTGCGCTCAACAATCTTCGCTTGTAGCTTTTTGCCAGCCTATCGAAAGTAGCATTTGGCCTGCCCTTCGACCGCCCGGCGGCCCGGTCCGCTCAGGGTGACAAAATGCCCTTTGTCACCCTGCGGAGTCGAAGGGCAAGTACGACGTTACGAACAAAGGGCAAAAGCACGACGCTACAAACGAAGTTCAAATGCTTAAACCGTCGGTTCCCAGCCTTTCTGATACTCGCGCTTCCACAACTTCTCCGCTTCCTTATTGCCCTTGATATGCCCGTTGGAAGGATCGATGTTCAGCACACCGCCGGAACGTACCGCAATGTTTCCGAGCTGGGCGAGCAATGTACTCTGGTGTCCGCCTACGATCTCGGCATTCAATGCAGTGCCTTTTTTGATACCGTCAAAGAAGTTCTGGATATGCAGTGCGTCGAGTCCCTGCGAAGGGTTCATTTTGTTAAGCGGGTCGATGACAAAGTCGTTTTTCGCTTCTTTTACCAGCTTGTTTTTAAGGTCAAAAATCTGGTAAGTATTGCCCTCGCCGATTTGAAGTGAACCGTTGTCTCCATAAAACACCACGCCCACGCTCGTACCTTCAATCGTACGTCCGTTGCAGCTGCGTCCCTCCCACGACATCATCGTGTTATTGGCAAATTCAAGGTTGATAGCCTGCGTATCCGGCGTTTCCCAATCGTCCTTATAGCGGAACCGGCCACCGATGGAAGTTACCTTCGTTGGATAATCGACCTGCAAGCCCCAGCGCATCAGGTCGAGCATGTGGGTACCATTGTTCAGCGCCTCGCCTGTGCCCCAGTTCCAGAACCAGTGCCAGTTGTAATGCACCACGTTGTCTTTATAAGCTCTGCGTGGAGCCGGTCCCTGCCAAAGTTCGTAGTCAAGCCAGGAAGGTACGGCCACTTCTTTACCAACGCCAATTGACGCGCGGTTGTTGGTATACCAGCCTTTTGCAAAGTACGCCCGGCCAATAGCGCCCTCGTGAACAGCCTTGATCGCAGCAGCTACATTGGGCCACGAGCGTCGCTGGTTACCCATCTGGATCACATTCTTGTATTTTTTCGCAGCAGCAATCAGCAACTCGCCTTCGTGGGGATTGTGGCTGCATGGTTTTTCGAGGTAAACGTGCTTGCCTGCTTTGGAGGCGAGTATTGCCGCAGGTGCGTGCCAATGATCGGGCGCTGCCACAACCAGCGCGTCCATATCTTTGTTTTCCAGTGCCTTTCTGAAATCAGGTACATTTGCAGGCTTGTATTTGGCAATTCCTTCAACAGTACTAATCGCCTTTTCAGCTGCACGGGAGTCTACATCCGAAATGGATACGATCTCGCAATTGGGCTGCAAAGCGTAGTTCGAAGACAATGCAAGTCCACGGCTGTTTACGCCCATCATACCCACGCGCACTTTCTCATTGGCGCCGATGATCTTGGCATAGCTCTTAGGAGAAAAGCCCGGCAATACGCCGCCGAATGCAAGTGCCGCGCCTCCCGTCAACGATTTTTTGATAAAATCTCTCCTGTTGTTGCCACTTTCCTGGTTTCCGGAAGCAGCGTTGTTATCGTTCAGATTGGTTGTCATTGGATATAGGTTTAATTTTTAAAAGGATTAAATATTTTGACCAGGTCCTGGATTGTTTTTCCTTCATGTTCAAAGCGTGCAAGTGTGTAAACATCCCCATTCGCGTCTACTGCAATCGAGTTGACGTAAGTGGGCCGCCCGCCATCTTCGTAGAAAACGGGACCGTGATCAATGTAAGTTTGTGTTGGAATGTGGAATGTGATCAAATGCAGGTTTTCCAAACCTTTGGCCGCGCCTTTTGCAATCTGTGCTTCGCCTTTCAGCCGTTTTCCATCCACGTAAATGGGACCTCCTGTCAGGTAGTAGATCGTTTCCCCGTCCGGACCGAGTTGAAAGCCGAGGTACCCGTAACTAAACTGGTCAAACATCCCACTCCTTTTGGAAGGCCAGGAAGTAATGCGCTCCACGATCTCGATCTGCTCTTTTCTTGGATCAAAACGGAAGAGATAACCCGAGTTTCCATGCACGCCGTAAGCAACCTTTTCAACCGGGTGCCAGAAGATTTTACGCCAGTTGTACGACATGCTGCCCGGACGTGTGGGATCGTATTTGCCAAAATAATCCAGGCGCAAGTCCGCATTTTGTAACTTCCGCACAGCGCCTACTTCGGGGTTATATGTAAAAATATCACCTTCTGCAACTGAAAAATATACATCTGCCAGCTCGGCATCCACAAAAAGCGAGCGGCACAAGGAGCGGAAATCGTCACCCGGCGTACCTGCCTCGCCACCTGCCGAAATCGGTCCCAGGTTTTTAAGCTTGTTCTGATCTATATCATAATGAACAAAATTCCCGTGCGGCCAGGTAATCCCGTACAAATGCCCCCGCTCCCGGTCCATGGTCATTGATACCATTCCCTCTCCGTTCGGCACGATGGCCAGATCTTCGAATGCGCCTGTTTTGAGATCGTAAGAAAGAAAATGCCCGCCGGGATACAGACCGTAACCTGCCGGCGGCGTTTCGGGCAACCGGTCCATTCCGTCAATCAGCTGATAAAAACCGACGTGGGTTGAGAAGTACAGTTTGCCATTTCTTTCATAAAATCGCACGTGGCTTTTTCCCTGCGGGATCGCTTTCAGGTCTTTTTCTCCGCAAACTTCGGTGAGGTCAGCTATGAATTGTGTCTCGTCAGTCTCAGGATCGTACACGTACATTTGTCCGCCGATTTCGTATTGATCCGACGAAAGAACGTAGTAAATCCGGCCGTCGCTTGCAGCCGAAATCGCGTTGTACGTATCGTGAGCGCGATCAAAGCCCGAATAATAGTGCCAGGCTGTGAGTGATCCTTTTTGATCAAGCGCTTCAAATCGGAGGTGGTGGTGGGTATGGGTCACTGTTCAGTTTAATTTTTGATCACACGGGATTCAGGTTTGGTGACGCCCGCTTCTTTGGCGAGGTTAACCATTCCATTTAAAATCTTGATTTCTACATCGGAAGCCCAGGTAGCAGGCAGCCCGTACACGATAGCGGCAGCTTCTCCTTCGTAGCCGCCCTCACGCAGGATGGTCGCACTCGGAATGTAGGTCATCACGTCATTGGAGTAGCCCATTACGAAAGTCTCCTGGCCGAATATCTTTTTCAGGTTAATGGCATAATCCACCACCAGCTCGCCGCCGAGTGTCATGATCGCCTGGTCGCCCAGCTTCCAAACTTGCAGTGGAAAAGGGTAGGAGGTGGTAAAAGGCTCTTTTTTCTCAATCTTTTCAAGCATCCTGTTCGCCCATTTCTGCTGGTAACCTGTCGTGTTTTTGGCCAATGCAGTAAATTGTTCTTTGGTAGGCGCAGTGGTAAGCGACAGCTCTACTTCTGAATAGGCAGTTGAGAGTTTTGGTTCGAGCGTCTTCATATCTTCACTCAGTACGCGCTCTACTGCTGCTGCAAGCGTTTTTCCATACTGGACTGCAAGCGGCACGGTACGTCGCGGCAATGGGTTCTGGTCTGCTCCGGCACCCTGAAAAAACAGCGCCGTAGTGCCGGGGTAAAGCTTTTCGAGCTCTATTTGTGCATAGCCTGGATAGTCTCCTGACCATTTGTATAAATCCAGCACAGTAGGGTGGCAGGCGTAGCCAAATGCAACCGCCAGCATTTTGCCTTTTGCGTCTGCCACTTTCAATACAGGCACCGCCGCGTCGCCTGGACCTGTGATCTCTGTCAGCCTTTCCAGCGTGGCTGCATTGTTGTTTCTCCGGTTTACCTGAAAACGCGCGACGCCATTTTGGGATTGCAAGGTAGCTGGTTGCAAAGCTTTCAATGCATTGCCCGCC
>NZ_JBHYGF010000150.1:0-9030 GCF_051859145.1 Dyadobacter sp. | reverse complement strand
TAATTATAATCTACATTAATGAGGTTTAGTCCCGCTTCCCAGCCTTTTCCAAGACCATAAGTGAGCGTTGTTGAGGATTCGATCTGATCATTGACTTCAAATTGCTGCTGAATGCTGATCTGCCGAGCGTCGGCAATGTCGGATGAAGAAACGTTGAAAATGGTTAATTGTGCAAATACGGAACGGTAAGCAAGTAAAATGAAAATTGCTGTAAGGCAAGTTCTGGAAAGTGTGGTCATAAATTGCTATCCTGGAAAGACTGTGATGCAGCGGTAAAAGAAAAAACTGTTCCACTCAAAACCTTAGGTTGTAGCGGCCAGATTATGCCTGTTTCAGGTCAGATTTTAGGATAGATGACGGGAGTTGGAATAATTTTTGTTAAAACCCGGTGCCTGCAAACGGGTGCAGGCTTAAATCAACAGATATGAACGATCAAATCAATCCACAACACCGCGAAGGAAAAGTAGCAGAAGCTATCGAGGAACAAACCGCGAAGTTGCCCTCAGACATCTTTTTATGGGCGGCCATCGCTTCAATGGGCGCGTCACTTACATTGAAAATCCTTGGACGGAAACATACAGCATTGTTTGTTGGACAATGGGCGGCGCCATTCCTGCTGCTGGGAACTTACAACAAGATTGTAAAACTGGAAGGCCACGACGCTGCCGATCATAAGTAATCATCGGCACACACGAGCCAACGCGGCCTGATGATGCAGACTGTTTTAAAAACAGGACAGCATTATCAGGCCGCTTTCTTTTTAGTTAGAGTTAACACCAGGCTCTCGCCTTACTGGCATGCATTTTTACCAAAGCCGCACGCTAAATCAATATCATTTAAACAAAACATTTATGAAGACGATCATCGTGTGGGCAAGTTGCTTCACTACTGTAATTATGCTGGCCGCTTTGTCGGGCCTCAGATTGGAATCACCTGATCAGGAATTTGTTCTGAAAGCTGCGGAAGGAGGGATGCTGGAAGTACAGCTGGGTAACCTGGCAGCAAAAAACGGAGTTTCGCCGAAGGTGAAGGAATATGGTAAAATGATGGTGAAAGACCATACCAAAGTAAATGACGAGCTGAAAGCACTTGCTAAGAAGAAGCAGGTTCAGATACCAGCCGGATTGGGTAAAGCCGCAAAGCAGCAGTATGACAGTCTTGCAGCCATGAAAGGCGAGCCTTTTGATATGCTGTATATGAATATGATGATTGCCTCGCACGAACAAACGATTGGGCTTTTTCAGACCGAGTCCAACAAAGGCCAGGATAATGAGCTGAAAAGCTGGGCAGATGCGAAGATACCGGCATTAAAACACCATCTTGAAATGGCCGAAGAGTTGTTCAAACATTCGAGTAACTCCCCGGCATCCCACAAATCCCACAAATAAGAATTACCTCAGAGAAACTGCTTGTTTATTCTCCACAGATTATCTCTCTGTAACCCTGCCCAGCCAGAAGTTGCAGATTCCCTGCAAAGTGTTTTTGAGATGATCCAGTTCCATGGGCTTGACGATGTATGCATCCGCCCCAAACTGATAGCATTGATGGATTTTGTCCGTGCGTGTCTCGTTACTCATCACAACCACGGGAATGTTGTTGAGGTAGTTATCGGTTTGTACGCGCTGCTGGCGCAGTGCTTTGAGCAGGTCAAGTCCATTCATACCCGGCATATTGAGATCTACTATAATTAACCCTGGAAGCTGATCACTCTTTTGTTGAGTGATCAGCGTATTCAGGTGCCTGTGCAGCACTTTGCCGTCTTCAAAAAATTTCATTGCATACTGCCCGCCAAATTGTTTAAATGCTTTGTAAAGCAGAAAATGGAAATCGGGATTGTCGTCGACAATGTACATTTCTCTAATCATATCAGTCATATTTTCGCCTCCGAGACTACATTCTTCAACTTATGCCACCCGGTTTCCTTCATTAATATGTTTTTGGAAGACTAACTACAAAGGTTGTACCCGCTTCACCACTCGTGATTTGTAAATCTCCTTCGAGCAGCCTGACGAGGTGTTTTACAATAAACAAACCTATGCCTTCCCCACTGTTTTCTTTCACATCTTTGCCATTCTCCTGCCTGTCTTTATTGTTATCGCCAAGAATTCGACTGATCAGTTCAGGAGAAATCCCGGTGCCTGTATCCGTAATGCTGAACTGCCAGCCCGGAATGTTGTTTAGTTCGACTTCCTTCCAGCGTATTGTCACGCTGCCGCTCGCTGTATACCTGATTGCATTCAGCAGGATGTTCTGGGCAATGCGCCTGATCTTAACCGTATCCCCGGTGATCACCAGTTCTGCCGGTCCCTCGGATTGAAGCGAGAGATTTTTAGCTTCCGCCATTGGGGAAGAACCATCACATAACTCCCGGAATAATTGGGACACATTGAGCGATGCTATTTCAAGCTTTTCCTGGCCGGATTCCAGTCTCGCAAAATCCAGCAGCTGGTTCATCATCTGCGTAACCTGGCCGAGGTTACGCTGGATCATCTCAACCGTCTTTTTCCTGTCTTCCTCCGTTTCCATGATATTCATCAGAGAAGCTGCCCCGCTGATAATGCCGAAACTGCCGCGCAAATCGTGGAAAGTTGACCGGAGGAAAGATCCCCGGTGGCGCACATACTCCTTCATGACGGACAGTGACTCAATGATCTCCACAGACCCGTTCAGCTGCTCAATCAGTTCGTCCTGGTAAAACTTCGCCTCTTTCAAAGAGCTGATATCGAGCTCCGTAATGGCTACACCGTGGTCGTGCTGGGATATAGACACACCCGCCCATTTGCGTTCGGGTTCCTCGCTTACTATTTCTTCATAGCGGTACTCTTTTTTGGCAAGTACCTCTGTCATGATTTTTACTTTTTCCTTCGGGTAAAGTTCTGACGCGAGCATGCCCAGCATTTCACCAACCTGCTTGCCCAGACCGGTTGCAAATTTCTCATTACAAACAGCCAACCTGAAATCCACAGGCGCATTATCTTCATAAATCCCTTTGAAAAAGCCGATAGAAGCGGGGGAGCTGTTGAGCACTGCCTGTAAATTTTCGGCAGTCTGCACCAGCCTCATTTCTGCCTGCTTGCGGTCTGTGATGTCCAGTACAGTTACTACGATCCCCGCCAGATCCACTTGCCGCGTAATGAGGAATGCGGCCGTTTTTCCGGGTGCAATCCGCAAGTCGCTCACTTCGCGGTAGGCGGTATTTCCTGTGGTAAGTACTTCGGTATAAAGGTCAAACAAGCCGGTATCGCGGAAGTCAGGATACCATTGCAGCAGCGTTTTCTCCGTCAATTCCGACTCGCTCATGCCCGTGAGTTCAAGGGCGACATCGTTGCATATAGAAGTATTGAAATCGATAATTTCTCCCTGTGACGAGTACACGGCTTCCATTAAAGTCAGCGCGGCAGGCACGCTGTTCAATACACTGCGGAGCCGCGCCGCAGTGCGTCTTAACTCTGCATTGGCTCTTTCCAGCCCGATATTGGCATTGGTAAGCTCCCTGGTTCTTTCCTCAACATGCAGGTTAAGCTGCTGATTCAGTGTTTTTTGTAAATGAACATTGGTGCAGGTCGCTATATAGCCTGAGAAAAGCCCGTTGGTCGAGAACATAGGCTTGGCGTTTTCCAGGATCCACTGGTACTCGCCATCCCGCCTGCGCAACCGGTATTCAGCCGTATAAGGCGACCTTTCATTCATACTGTTGGCAGACAGCTCCTTGTACCAGCTACGGTCTTCCGGGTGGATGCTTTCCGCCAGTATATGTCCTTTTTCTTTTTCGTAGGATTGTCCGGTAAAATCCAGCCACGCCTTGTTCAGGTAATTGACTTTTCCGTCAGGCCGGGATACCCAGATCATGGCAGTTGCATTGTCTACCAGCTCTTCAAACCATTGCTGTCGCTCTTCAAGCAGGCTTTGTGCCTTGCGGCTTTCGGTGATATCTTCAAAGACAAGCAGGATCGTCTGCTTGCGCTGCAGCAGCACCTTCCGTCCGTGGATGAGCATCATGCGCTCGTCCCCCGGATTGATTTCCAGCTTGACCTCAAATCCGCTGATCGGGGCATTGCGGCTGATCAGGTTATGCATCAGATCGCTCAGTCCGTTTATCTCAAGTTTCCTGTTGCCGAGCTCAAAAATGGTTTTCCCGACCATGCTTTCCGGATCGGTACGAAAAACGCGGTAAAATGCTTTGTTGGCAACTTTGATCCGGAGCTGGTCGTCGAGCACGAGCGTGGCTTCATTGATGGTATCCAGGATCGCTTCCGAATAATCGTAGGATTCGCTCAGCTGGTCGTTTCTTACCTGCAGTTCCTGGTTGATCGTCTGTAATTCCTCATTCGCAGATTCAATCTCCTCCTTGCTGGTCTCGAGTTCTTCATTGATACTCTGCAGCTCTTCGTTGCTGCTGACAATCTCCTCATTAGCCGATTGCAGCTCTTCATTGCTGGCCTCCTGTTCTTCAATGATCGAGTGCATATCCTGCCGAAGCGCCGCCAGCTCTGCTTCAAGCATTAAAACGCGTTTGTCCGCTTCCATTTCCACGATACGCGCTGTCGCCGGGTTCTCCTTCAACTCTTCAAAAAGAATGAGGAACAACTGCTGATTGGCAGTACTCGTGATCGGCACCGCTTTGATCGCCACGTAATGGACGACGCCATCTACAATTACTTCCAATCCCGACTTACTTGCTGGCTGGGAAGTTTTTCTTGCCTTATGTATCGCATTCCGAAGCTCGAACACGAGCGACGGCCGGGCCATTTTCGAAAGGTTCAGGCTGGCTTTGCCTGTGGCGTGTTCGAGAAACAAACTCGTAGACCCGCGGAACTGGAGAATTTCCATATCCTGATCTACGATGATGCTCGGAGGAACAAAATTGCCCAGCAGCCAGGTGTCAACAAGCTTATCCAGGTCTTGCGGGTGCAGCATCTCATGGCTTTTGGATGTAGATCCCTTTGTCTCCATAACATACGCGTTTCCTTTGATACTGATATCAGATTGTATCCTTGCGATGGTGTTGTTTTTTCTTGCGAAAATCTTGTATTCCTTTTCAATCTGCGAGAAATGCGAAGGCGAACTTCCCACTGCCTCCGATTTTCCGAGCACCAGCACGCCGCCGGGGTTGAGGGAATAATGGAATGTAGCAAGCGCCTTCTTCTGCAATTTATCATCCAGGTAAATCAGCAGATTGCGGCAGGTGACCATATCCAGTCTTGAAAACGGCGGATCGGTAAGCAGGTTATGAGGCGCAAACACGCAGAGGTCTCTTACCGGCTTGTTGATCCGGTATTGCTCGTCTGTTTTGGTGAAAAAGCGGTCTAAACGCTGGATTGATATATCTTTTACCTCACTTTGGGTGTACACGCCAACGCGGGCTCTGGCAATTGCAGTTTCGCTCAGGTCGGTGGCAAATATCTGTATTGGAATACTCGCTGTACTTTCACCGAGTATTTCCATAATGATCATGGCAATGGAGTAGGCTTCCTGCCCGGTGGAACAAGCCGTCACCCAAAGTCTCAGGGGCTCTCCCGGATTTTTATTCTTGATAATGGCAGGAAGGGTCTGCTTTTTAAGATAATCCATTGTCTGCTCATCCCGGAAAAAGCTGGTTACATTGATAAGCAAGTCATTGTAAAGGATACTGGCTTCGGTTGGATGCTGTTTGAGATAGTCCATGTACTGGCTCAGCTTGTCCAGCTTGTAAAGCAGCATCCGCCTGATAATCCGCCTGCGGATCGTGCTTTTTTTATAATGACCAAAATCTATCCCGACCGAAGACTTTACAAATGCAAGAATCTTTGAAAGGTCTTTGTCGTTGGAATCCTCTTCTACATTTTCCTGGGTCTCATTCGTAAGCTGAAATATATCTGCATGCTGGCTCAGCCGCACCAGCTCGGAGGCGATGTCTTTGGGGCTCAGCACCATATCAACCACGCCCTCGCTGATCGCAGACTGCGGCATTTCGGAAAAACCTGCACTTTCATCCTGCGCAAAAGTAATCCCTCCCGCTACTTTGATCGCTTTCAGTCCCAATGTTCCGTCATTCGCCATGCCGGACAATACAATACCGATTGCTCCATCCTTTTGTCTTTCGGCAAGAGATATAAAAAACTGGTCGATTGGGAGATGAATGTGCGGGCGCGGCTTTCTGGGAACCAGTACCAGTACGCCGTCTATGATTTCCATTCCCTTGTTCGGGGGAATGACGTAGAGGTGGTTAGGGAAAATCTGCATCAGCGGTGCTGCTTCGAGCACTTTCATCTGCGTCGCCTTGGCCAGAATGGACGAAAGCCTGCTTTCAAATTCAGGGGAAAGGTGTTGGATATATACAAATGCAAGACCGGTATTCGCCGGAAGATGCTGCAAAAGCTCGGTCACAGCCAGTTGCCCTCCGGCAGACCCCCCAATCGCTACCACTGGCACCGGCTTGTTACCAGGTGTCAGGTTTACGTAGTCCTCATTTGCTTTTTCAGGCATTCAGATCTTGTTTATGGAGTGTAAGATTTTGCTTGTTTTTGGGGAAGGGAGGAAAGTAAAAGTAAAGGTTTTAAGCCTATATAAAAACACAGAAATGATAGTCTACTGTGTTCCAGCGATGATTATTCGTCGTGCCAATCTTAAAACTGGTATGATTGTTGCTCCCTGCCTTGCTGCAAATCCGCGGGATTGCGGCAGCGGCGCGAAAGATTTTGTGGCGCTGCATTTGCAAAATATGGCCCGGATTAGCCACATTGCTTTTCTATGGTGCAGTTCTTGCCAATGAGAACTGTCCAAACAGACTTCCATTTATGACAAAATCCATTTTTATAGCTTCGGCAGAACCATTTACAGGCAAGTCGGTACTCGCACTCGGACTGGTCAATATGTTACTCGGCAAGACCGAGAAGGTGGGGTATTTCAAACCAATCATTTCCGAACAGCCGCCGGGTAAGAAAGAGCGGCACGTGGAAGCAATACTCGACTATTTTTCGCTGCCCGTTCCTTACGAGGATACCTTCGCATTCACCAGGCAGCAGGTACTGCAGTTCACGGAATCAGAAAACCAGGGTGAAATGCTGGATACCATCATCAGCAAGTACAAAAAGCTGGAAGATACCTACGATTTTACCGTGATAGAAGGCAGCGATTTCCTCGGGGAGGGGATTGCATTCGAGTTTGAATCCAATGCGGCGATTGCGAAAAACCTGGGAGCCCCTGTACTTGCCATTGTGGGCGGGCAGAATAAATCTACTTCACAGATCGTGAGTGCGGTACTCAATATCCTGCACAATTTTGAAAACAGGGAGGTGCAGGTAGTAGGTATCGTTGTGAACCGCGTCAAACCCGAGCAGCAGGAAGATATTGCTGCATTGCTGCAAATGCAGGTGCCTGCACACGTCATGCTCTCGGTCATTCCCTGGAACCAGGATCTGCAAAGCCCTACCATGCGCGAAATATGCGATGCATTGCAGGCGAAGCTGCTTTTTGGTGAAAGTCTGATTTCAAACCAGGTAGACAATTTCGTGACCGGCGCGATGATGCTGCCCAACTTTCTCAACCACATTAAAGAGAATGTGCTCATCGTAACCCCGGGCGACCGCGGCGACATTATCATCGGCGCTATTCAGGCAAACCTTTCTACCAACTACCCGAAAGTGGCGGGTATCGTGCTCACCGCAGGTACTTTGCCCGACGAGCCGGTAGTTCGGATGATAGAAGGTTTGCAAACCGTCATCCCGATCCTCGCAGTGGAAAAAGGAACTTTCGAGACAACTACCGCGATCGGCGCGATTAACTCCCGCATTACAGCAGATAACAAGAAGAAGATCGGGCTGGCTATCGAGACTTTCGAGAAATATGTGGATGTAAAAGCGCTTGACGAGCGGATCATTACATTCCAGCCGCAGGGTATTACGCCGCATATGTTCCAGTATCAATTGGTTAAATGGGCTAAGAACCAGAAAAAACACATTGTACTGCCAGAAGGAAACGATGACCGGATCCTGAAAGCTGCCACGCGCCTGGTCAACCAGCAAGTGGTGCAGCTGACCATTCTGGGCGATCCCTCGGAGATCACTGCGTCTTTTAAGCGACTGGGTCTCAATCCCGATATGAACGAGATCCGCATTATTGATCCTGCCCATTCGGATAAGTACGAGCTGTATGCTGAAAAGCTGTACGAGCTTCGTAAAAACAGGAATGTGAACCAGGAAATGGCGCGCGACCTGATGCAGGATGTTTCCTATTTCGGAACCATGATGGTGTACATGGGCGAAGCCGACGGAATGGTCTCGGGCGCGATACACACGACCCAGCATACGATCAGGCCCGCATTGCAGTTTATCAAAACCAAGCCCGGCGTCTCCATTGTATCGTCTATTTTCTTCATGTGCCTGCCCGAACGCGTTTCCGTGTTCGGCGACTGCGCCGTGAATCCAAATCCTACTGCCGATCAACTGGCCGACATTGCAATTTCATCAGCTGAAAGCAGTGCCAGGTTCGGTATCGAGCCGAGAATTGCGATGCTGTCGTACTCGTCAGGTTCTTCCGGTGAAGGCGAGGATGTGGAAAAAGTGAGAGAAGCAACGCGCATTGTAAAACAGAAACGGCCTGACCTGAAAGTGGAAGGCCCCATTCAATACGATGCTGCCGTGGATCCGATTGTTGGAAAGCAGAAACTGTCTGAATCAGAAGTGGCAGGAAAAGCCAGTGTGCTGATTTTCCCGGATTTGAATACGGGTAACAATACCTACAAAGCCGTGCAGCGGGAGACAGGCGCACTGGCGATTGGTCCGATGCTGCAGGGATTGAACAAGCCCGTCAACGATTTGAGCCGCGGCTGTACGGTTGATGATATTTTTAACACAGTAGTAATCACGGCGATTCAATGCCAGGAAGGCTTGCAGCCTGTTTAAACAAGCCTATGAACATACTCGTCATCAATGCGGGCAGCAGCTCGCTCAAATACCAGTTTTTCAAAATGCCCTCCGAGGCGCCTCTTTGCACAGGTATCATTGAGAAAATAGGTGCGAAAAATGCTGTTATCAAGCACAAAACGCTGGA
>NZ_JBHYGF010000149.1:1181-9080 GCF_051859145.1 Dyadobacter sp. | reverse complement strand
AAAAAGGCAGCAACCCAGATCAGCACCAACGGGGTAAGTGCATTGAGCATCATGTGGTGCGAAACCTGGGTGGCCATTGCGCCTGCGAAATATCAGTCAGCAAAATGAAGCCGATCTTCATGGTTTTGGGAAAGGCAAACAAGGTAGCAAAAGCGATCTCGGCAATGCCCGACAGCACCCGGTAATGGCCAACACCTACCGTATCGAGCATTTTCACCACATCCGGGCTGCCGGATAGCTTCATTACACCGCTCATTGCGGCCATTCCAACAGCCAGCACTGTAACCGACAGCTCGCTGAGTATCCGGGCGATATCATGGAAGGAGTACGCTTACGGGCGTCGTGGGTATACTGAAAGGCAGCAAGCCAGGAAAAATGGTTGCATTACGGGCAGATATGGATGCCTTACCCGTTACAGAGCCGGCTGGGCTGCCTTTTGCTTCAAAGGGCACCACTCAACAACACGGGGCGACGGTGGGCCTGATGCACGCTTGTGGGCATGACACGCATACGGCAATGCTGATGGCTACCGCCGAAGTACTTTCAAGCCTGAAAGCCGACCTTCCTGGTTCAGTTATGTTTATTTTCCAGCCTGCCGAAGAAGGGTCCAGTGTGGTCCAGCCTGGAAACAGCCAAAAGCTGGGGAGCTAAAAGGATGCTTGAAGATGGTATGTTCAAAAAAAAAACCGGATGCAGTTTTCGGACTGCACGTTCATCCAGGTAAGTCAGGCCAAATTGATTACAAAAGCGGACCAGCCACTGCCGGCAGCGACGTTCTGAATATAACTGTCAGTGGCCAGCAGGGCCATGGAGGTAGGCCCTGGAATACCAAAGACCCCATTGTACATCCGCTTATGTGATAGCAGGCCTACAATCCGTGGTCAGCCGACGTGCGGACTTAACCAAGTCTCCCGCCGTTGTTTCTGTGGGAATGATTCATGGTGGATCCAGTCAGAACGTAATCCCAGACACTATAAAAATGGTCGGTACCATCCGATCCTACGACCCTGGGGCACGCAAGAAACTCCATGCAGACATTAAGCAGGCCGCCGAGCATATTCGGAAGGAACCTATGCGAAAGCGCAGGTTGATATTTTGCCTATGTGTGATGTAACAGATAACAATGATACCCTGGCTAACCAGATGCTTCCAGTGCTAAAACGCGCGGCGGAAGCAGGCGTGGTTCCAGGATCCTTACAGGGTGCTTCGGAAGACTTCTCCTATTTTGCCAAGGAAGTCCCCGGCTGTATATTTTCCTGGGAGTTACGCCCGATGGTGACGACCCGGCCAAAGCTGCTCCAAACCACAATCCTAAATTCTTTGTCGATGAAAAGGCACTGGCTGTGGGTACCAGGGCGATGTCGGCCATGGCTGTTCACTTTCTAATCAGCAGATCGAACAAATAAAGCTGACCATATTCGGTTCTGCTTTTAGATATGAACTCGATTTATCACTCTGGCGATTTCAGATATTTCTTCTTATTCACGAGCTTTACTAACTCAATAAAAGCAATACAAACCATAGTTACAATTACAATCATTAGCATGACATTCCAGCTTAAGGGCGTTGTTTTAAAAACAGTATCCAAAAACGGAACATATACAATTAACATTTGAAGGAGAACCGTTAGCAGTATTGCTGCCCACATACCCCGGTTGTCAAAAATGTCGGAAGAAAACACGGAATGGTATGTGGAACGAACGGAAAGTGCATTGCCTAACTGCACAAAGCATAAAGTTGTGAACACCGCTGTTTGTTGTGTAATAACATCGTAACCTTCATTAATGCACCACCACTGGATAAAAAGTGATGCAAGCGTCATCACGATCCCGGTGACAACGATCCGAAGGATCAGACCGCCAGCAAATAAATTTTCTTTTGGCGGGCGCGGCGGGCGGTTCATAATGTCCTTTTCAGCAGGTTCCGCCACAAGTGCGATACCGGGCAAGCCGTCAGTTACCAGATTTATCCAAAGGATGTGAATAGGAAGCAAGGGGATGGCAAAGCTCAGGATAGGCGCAAAGAAGATGACGAGTATCTCGCCCAGGTTGCAGGACAGAACATAAACGATAAACTTCTTGATGTTTTCATAAATCCTCCTGCCTTCACGAACAGCCTTCACAATAGTGGCAAAATTGTCGTCCAGCAAGATCATATCAGATGCTTCTTTTGATACGTCGGTACCGGTAATGCCCATCGCAATACCTATATCAGACTGTTTAAGTGATGGTGCATCATTTACGCCATCGCCAGTCATGGCGACAAATTCACCATTGGTTTGCAATGCTTTTACAATGTTCAGCTTTTGTTCGGGCGACACACGTGCATATACCGCAATATGTTTTGTTACACTTTTAAACTCTTCGTCAGTCAGCTTCTCCAAATCGGAGCCTGCCCTAACCTCTCCCGATCCTTCGTCGATCATACCCAGGCGCTGGGCAATGGCGGTGGCGGTAAGTGGCTGGTCGCCGGTTATCATCACGGTTTTTATCCCAGCGGTTTTGCATTCCTTAATGGCCTCTATGACCTCTTCTCGTGGCGGATCAATCATGGCCGTCATTCCCAGAAATTCAAGGTCACGCTCTTCGTCTGAGGTAATTGTGCCCGGGTCTTTTTCAAATATTTTGTAACCAAAAAACAAAACGCGCAGGCCATCTGCTGCCCATTCTCTATTCTGCGCCAGCCACCCTCCTGTCTGATCCCTGTAACTTTCAGAAAGTGATGACAGCATTCTTGACGGAGCGCCTTTCACAAACAAGATCCATTTGTCGTCGTATTGATGTAAAGTGCCCATCCGCATGCGAACTGAATCGAATGGCAGTTTTTCGAGGAGCGGGAATTTTTTGTCAGCTTCTTCCTTTGTTTTCCCATTGTCCAGCGCATACTTCACCAATGCTGTTTCGGTAGAATCCCCCAGCAACTCTTTATCAGCGGAAAAGCGAACTTCGTTGTTTAGCATCATAGCGTAGCTCAGCAGTTCTTCCTTTCCTTCTGAGGCCAGTATTTTTTCAACCGTCATGATGTTTTGCGTAAGCGTCCCTGTTTTATCGCTGCATATATAGGTAACCGAACCCAATGTTTCGACCGCAGGCAACTTTCTCATCAGCGCATTCTGGTTGACCATCCGGCGGGCACCCTGCGCGAGGGCTATGGTGATTACGGCAGGCAATGCCTCGGGCAAAGCGGCGACAGCCAGCGAGAGTGCAGTAAGAAACATAGCAAATGGCGGCTCGCCACGAAGCAGGCCAAGACCAAAAACAAAAAGGCAAATCACCAGAACGATAACCGCGAGTTGCTTACTAAAAACCGCAAGCCTTTTTTGAAGTGGCGTTTTTTGAGCACTCACTTCCATCATCCCGGCGATTTTTCCAATTTCGGTATTCATGCCAATCGTAGTCACCACCGCTTTGGCCGAACCATTACTCACAATCGTACCTTTGAAAACCATATTGAGCTGGTCACCGGGTACTATGTTTTCTTCTTTTATCGGTCTGGTTATCTTTTCTATTGAATGGCTTTCTCCGGTAAGCGATGCCTCGTCTGTTTTGAGAGAACTTACCTCGATCAATCTTGCATCGGCAGGGACAATATCACCGGCTTCCAGTAAAATTATGTCGCCGGGCACCAACTGGCTAGCCTCAATTTTTGAAGGATTATTATCGCGGAGCACTGTCGCAAATTGAGCCGACATGTTTTGCAACATTCTGACAGACTCCTCAGCATTATATTCTTGCGAGTAACCCATCCATGCATTGCCAAGTATAATGGCTAGGATAACATAAGCATCTGTATGTTCGCCAACGATAAATGAGATAACTGCTGCAAGAATAAGTATCAGGATCATTACATCCTTAAACTGCCCCACAAGAATGGACAGCTTGCTTTTTCGTTTGGCCTCCTGTAATACATTTTTCCCAAACTCCTTCTGAAGATCAGCGACTGTATCACTCTTTAAACCGGAAATAGAAGTGTTAAGAGAACTTAAAACGGCTACCGTGTTAAGCTGGAACCATGTTTGCATGCCAAATAAACAATTTAAGATTTGTGAGTACCCACCTTTTATACAAAAAACCAGCCCTATCAATTATTACTACGGATTCGGAATCGTTTTTTCGATTATAGCTTGCCCGGTCTCGAAATCCGTACCATAAAAAAGGGCATAATCGAGTTTCACTTTAATGCCGGACGTGCCCTCCTTGATTTTAAGAAAAATCCTATCCAAAAACATCTTCCTGTTGTTGACCGTCACATAAACCTTCGGCACTCCTGATTTGACCAAATTAAGGTAGAACGTCACTTTCTTTGAAGCTGCGAGCTGCATCTCGTACACATTAGCAGCCAAACGCCTCGTTTTCATTCCAAATGCAAACTTTCTTTGAATAACGGAGAGTGATTTACGTTTCCCTCCTTCCGTATAGGCGATCCTATACACATCAACAGGTTTGTCGTCCAGGATGTTACTATCTTTAATAACAGCGTCATAGACAAAGGTGTTATGATTGTTGCTATGCTGAATATAAAACAAACGGTTTTTGTTAAATGGCGGCACAGGATAGGCTTCCTGCGAATAAGATCTTGAACTACAGATTACCAAAAACAAGATTATAAGATATTTCACGACTTTTATCCGTTGGTTGAGATTTCGATGTGCAGGATGCTAAGCTCGATGTATAAGATGCGCTTTTGACCTTTCACAAGATACTGAACAATCTAGCGAAAAACTTTGTACGTATCGGAATTTGCCCGGGTACAAAGTTGGTGGATGTTACTATCAAGCAAAAAATTACTTGAAAGGCTTTTGCCATAATTATTTCGAGCCCTAATGGTTGACTGATTTGCAAAATAGGAGTCTTTTGTTGAAGCTAAGATGCGCCACTGCACACAAAAAGCTGATTTCAGTCATTTTTAATTGACTTTGCGGCAATTAGTTTTGGGAAAAACTAATTCTATGAACAGACTAGATAATAAAATCGCGGTTGTTACCGGAGCTGCCGGAGGAATGGGTGAAGCCATCGCACGGCTTTTCGCTCAGGAAGGTGCCAAGTGCTGGCAACTGATATTCAGGAAGATAAATTAAGAACGTGGGTATCGGGCGCACAAAATGAAGGTGCGGCGATCGAATGGGAAAAACACGACGTAGCATCGGAAACTGACTGGCATATTGTGGTTGATAAAGCCATCAACTTATATGGCAAAGTAGATATTCTCATAAATAATGCGGGCATTTACCCTGTCGGCGCATCGACGGAAAGTACTTCCGTTAATGAATGGGAAAAAGTATTGGCTATTAACGTTACCAGCTCGTTTATCGGGACAAAGCTTTGCGCCCCATCAATGAAATCTTGTGGCGGCGGTTCTGTTGTCAATATTTCTTCCATCGCAGGGATCGTGGGCGGCAATGGACCTGCGTACTCGGCTTCCAAAGCTGCTCAACGTTTATTGACCAAAGATCAGGCCGTGGAATTGGCTAAGTACAACATTCGGGTCAATTCAATCCATCCCGGCGGCGTGCTGACCCCCATGACAGATTTCATGGTTAGTTTGGAAGCCTCCGAAGAAATTTTAAAGAACATGTGCCCGCTCGGTCGTATCGGTAACGTCATGGAAATAGCCTATGGAGCGCTATACCTGGCCAGTGATGAATCCTCTTATACAACCGGAACAGAACTGATAATAGACGGGGGGGTGACTGCCCGGTAATAAAAGAAATATGCACGGGGTAATAATTGCATACATAGCGGATCTTGACACCAGCTACTAGCTGCATAAGTTTACGTAGACATACAACTTTGAAGGCGATAACCCTGTTTCAAAACATCTCCTGGTATCTAACTTTCATCAGCCGCTGAATCAAGGTACCTGGCAGCGAAGCACGCCAGCGCCTACGTATTTATCTGGTTTCTGCATACCGAGTAATTGTGATTGCTCTCGCTAATTGTTAACGATTGGTAGTTCATCATGGACAGACACATATCCTGGAAGGTTAACTGTTGTGTCATAGACAATGGCTTCATCCCATTTATGTTGGGTCATCATGGAAATTGGTGAATGATGGATCGACTTTCATTGTGATGTTTGAGTAACCCTTGAATTCTGTCTACCGCCTCAAAATAGATGGTATCTTGTCACGTTCAGTCACTTCACCTCTAAAATACCGGGAAAGCTTCGACATAGGAGTTTTTGATTTAAACTGCCTATTTTATATGTCTGGTCTGAGCATTGGGTGAACAATGCTCAGCGCTCTCTGAAACCGATGGGGGAAAAGCTGCTTATAAAGACTCTTGAAATTGATAAATCGATTCGTCCCCACAACCAAAGCCAAATTGATAGAATTCAATCCAGTGATGCCTTGAAGAACGGAGAATTTAACACAGGACAAACAACCTTCGGTAAATACGTTAGCTGGCTTGTGTTTATACTGGGCCTCACGTATGCGCTTATTACCATTGGAGGCATTTTATCAATCGCCTCACCGGCTGAGCAAATCGGCCAACCTTACTTTTTGCTAATGGAGTTGCTGATTATACTAATTGCCCCTTTGATGGGAGTAACCATGATTTCAGTTCACTTCACTACTGATCCCGATTACAAAATATTTAGCTTGGCCGCAACTTGCTGCATGTTCGTAATGGCCACCATTACTTCCAGCGTTCATTTTGTTGTGTTATCTACAGGAAGTCAATTGACGGCACATTATCCGTTCTTTTTTACCTTTCAATGGCCATCCATTGTTTACGCACTTGATATTCTCGCCTGGGACTGGTTTTATGCATTATCAATGTTCTTTGCTGCTACTGTTTTTCGAAAAACCCGGCTGGAAATATCCATACGAATAACAATGATAACCAGTGGAGTTTTAAGCCTTACCGGCTTGTTGGGCATACCGTTTGAAAACATGCAGTTAAGAAATATCGGCATAGTGGGATACGGCCTGATCGGTCCGCTTGTTTTTTTATTAATAGGAATATCGATGAAAAATAAAAGGGTATTTTAAAAACTAGACGATTGTCATCTAAATGCACCATCGAACAACTCGGGTTAGAAGGTATCTTTTAAACTGCTTTCTTTTGACCGTACCGATAATGGTATGGAACCTTATTCTCACTAATCATCTGCCTCGACCCTTTCAACCCGAAATGTTTTGGAATAATATCCCATTAGTATTGGTGATTGGAGAACGGGCTTCAAGAATAATGATTTTCGGATTGAGTTTATTGATGCCTCTTTCCATCACATCCAAATCTCAGAAAAAAGGCCTGTCTTTATATATATTCGGAGTGTTAGCCTATTTCGCATCCTGGCTACCTTTGATCTGGCACCCGGAAAGCGTATGGAGCAATTGTTATCTCGGTTTTATGGCCCCGGCCTATACACCCATGTTATGGCTTACCGGCATCGCACTCATCGGTAATAAATGCTATCCGAATCTTCGCTGCATACGGTGGTTATTTATAATCCTTTCCGTTATTTTTATGTTGTTTCATAACATACATGCATTCATCATCTACAATAGGATTTGCCAGCACTGATATCAACAACTTTGCGGGTTAATTAGGCAACACTGTTCATATTTAGAACTGGGACAAAGCGCATTTTTTATACCGCGTTGGTTACTTCAAACCGACCTTGCAGATGAATAGCCATTCAGTATCTGCCAGCAATGACTGTATAAATTCAAAAACGACTGAAAGCGAATGAGCTTCGCATGACAGAGATGTTAACTGACGCAGTGTACTCGAATGGGTTAACTATGAGTCCCTGGAACTGAGAAATGTCATGGCATTCTACGATGGCTAGAAGAGATTTAACGAAAATTGCCAAGTCGAAGGAATCATTGACAAGATGCTATCTAAGGTGCCCAAAGACCTGGAAACAATCTAACTTGTAACCAGGACTTCT
>NZ_JBHYGF010000149.1:0-1171 GCF_051859145.1 Dyadobacter sp. | reverse complement strand
AATTCGGTAATGTGTAACAGACCATGCCCTACGTTTACAGATGCAATGATCACCTTGAGTAAATGGGGTTGCTGCACACGGACAAAGTGATTAGTAGTGATTTTGCGCTCAATAAGTTGTGGAATTGAAACTGTTTCCATATACTTTGCGCCATATACCCCTTGAGGTTGTTGTGCACCTGAGTCGTGGTAGGATAATCCACCTCGTAAATGTAGCCCGTGAGCAATCCTCCCGCGAGAGGAAAATAACATATTGCGCTCATACGAAGTGTTCCGCCATTGGAATCAATTCACGCTCGCCCGTACTTTGCATCAGTTATAATCGATCTGTAACGCTGTCGAAAGGTACAGCGCCGAAAATGCTTGCTACTTTCTAGGCATGAGAATCTGCCATTAAGGCTAAACGTTTCTTGTTTGTACGTAACGAATTAAGCTAAGAGCTGTCTTACTGCACTGACAAGTTTACATGTAGTATTCCCGACAACCTAAATACCTCGATCCTTAGGTAAACGGCTACTGCTGCCGGATTAAAGGTATTAGAAAAGGCTCTCTGATATGCCGGATGATAGCTCCCTGTATCGGACTATCAGGGATTTGGTAAACCAGCTGCGGAAGATCAAGCGTTGGACAGCAGGGAACGTGTGACAGATTAAAAAGATAAGAAATAATGGGTAATGTCGGATGAATATTAATTCAACTTGCTTTCACAATGTCCAAAATTTCTCCTGCGCTAGCTACCAGATAGTCTGGCCTAGCGGCAGCGGCTGTTTCTTTGTTGTCATAACCCCATTCAACCCAGGCGATTTTGACACCCACTTTTTGACAAGCAATGATGTCCCTCGTTTCGTCTCCTACATAGAGGACTTGGTTGGCACCGAGGTCATACTTTTTAAGAAATTTAGCGATCAGTTTATCTTTCCCAAACAGGCTGGCCTTACAATAAATTTTGCTGATAGACTCGACATTATTAGATAAAAGAAAACGTGTAATATTTTGTTCGGTATTAGACGAGATGATTGCTGTCTGGCAGCCTAAATCGTTAAGCCCTACCAGCAGCTCTTTGATCCCGTCAAAGATTTTCACCTGTTGAAGCTCTGTTTTGTATAGCGACAAGAATTCCGATGCTATCAACGGAATTCTATACATGGGGACATCGAGATACTTGCAACGCT
>NZ_JBHYGF010000148.1:0-9115 GCF_051859145.1 Dyadobacter sp. | reverse complement strand
CCATTACAACGATAATCCCGCAAAAAATCCCGTTTATCGTTTCACCCAGCTGTGCCGTTTCAAAGAAATTTCCCTGATCGCGCAGGATAAGCGGCAGGATTACCTGGTTGGATCCTTTGACTTTCAGATAGTAGGAGTGTTCCTGATTGGGCCCGAGGGCCAGATCGAAAACAAGGTTCTGATGCTTGACACGCCGCTTGCTGAAATAATCGGCGTCATTGTAGATTTCCGTGCGGATTTGATTACCGATGATCTCGTACATTTCGCAGGAATGGATCCCGGGATGTGCAAGTTCGAGGTAAAGCATATTTCTCGCCGAATTGTTGCGGATAGAAAACCTGATCCAGAAGCTGGATTTACTCAGCCCGATGTTGGGAACTTCATCTTTGCTTTTTACAAAGCCATTGATATTGCGTACTTCCGGCAAACTGAGTGTTCCCGCTGTGTCTTCATAAATTTCAAGGTACTTTCCCAGGATCAGGGAACCGTTTTTGTAGTCTACCGTCTCAGCGGAGAGCTTTCCGGCAGTAAATGTCAGTAAAAGTAAAAGCAGGATTCTGAGCACCTTCATACCTCAAAACTTCATGTCCAATTCGTAATGTAAAGCTATTTCACCTTTCGGCCCCTGCTCAATGGCAAATTGAACGGGATCATTTCTCAGGCGCTTGATGTGTTTAAGTTCTTCTTCATGCGCAAGGGGCAGCTGTTCGAGGTCAGTAACGACGATCGCTGTCGCGATCAATCCTTCTTTTGGATAGTAAAAAGTACCATTGTTCCCCAAAGTCCTGATCACCTCGAAGCCCAGCCGCAGGCACTGGCGCAAGGTTGGCGGGGAGCATAATGCAAGCAGCTTTTTGATCCCGAGCTCCGTTGTAACAGCAATGCCCACCCGGCCCATAAAAATACTCCCAATACCGAAACCTGCAACTTCCTTACTATTGAAAGCGCCGCAGAACTCCGCTATTTTCTCGTGTTTCAGACCGTCAACGTACCCGTAAATTCGATCATCTTTTTTAGCAATTGCATCTTCCATTGGCAACTTGCGCGTTTCCTGCCGAACCTGGATCCTGGCACCTCCGTAAATCTTCCCTCCATCTTCGGATTCAACGATAATCACATACGTATTCTCATCATTCAGCCAGTCGTGGTTTGCCGAGGTTACCTGTTTTACACCATAAGCTTCGAGCACTTTCCGGTGTTCGTCAATGTACCTGAGACAAGTTTCCACGTCGGTAGTGGATCTGAATGCTCTGATTTTAGCGACCATCAAATTTCGTCATTAACTATAAACAATACTTCATCTAATGGCAGGCGTTTTGTTTGGGTAGCTATCGTCGAAGACTTATGGATTCTTAAAAGAGCCACGGGACTAAATCCCGCAGGTAAGCGCACGACACGATCAAACCTTGATTTCAAAACGTTGAGTTTAATAATTTCATTTTCATGCAATCCTTCCCCGGAGCGGAGGCGGCTGAACAGCGACAGCGGTGTAAGAAGCGGCTGCGCTGACAAACCCAGCTTCACGGCGCGGAGCCACATTTCCTGTGTGATCATGCCCGAATGGAAATGCGGGTTCCCTTCTTCCGGCATTGAAATGACGGCAATTGCAGAGGAAGCACTTACCGCAGCAGCAATACGCTCGGCTACAATGTTACCTCCATCAATGGTCTTCAAAATGTCAGCGATCTTTTTGTCGCTTAGCATTGCGAGCGCGGCACCGTGATGCGGATCCACAGCAAGCTGAAATGGATGAAGACTGGTATCTTCTGAACTTTCGCCGGAACCGGAGTTGGTGTTTCTATGGAAAACATCCCTGTAACCCTCTTCATGCAGGATGTTGATCAGCTCGCAGGCACCGTTAATTTGTGCCAGCTCGCTGATATGTGATGGATTATCAATAAAGTCAATGTGGGCATTTGCTATTCCTGCAACTGGTTCGGTGAGGTACCCAACTTCTTCTGCGGTCAGTTCATGCGGCAAGCCAGCGCTCCGGCTGGTTGACCGTTGCGGGATCAGCTCTGCGAGAATAGTGTCAAATGAGGTACTTTCGGACAGGTCGCTCTGCAAAGTGAAATCAATGGCAGCGACCAGTTCAGGGAATTCCGCTATTGGGAAAAATAAGGGTGCGACGCCGTAGCCCAGTGCGTTGCTTTTTAGCCTGATATTGGTGAAAGCTGCGCCTAATGCAAGGTAAGCAGCTGAATTTTTGTAGTTGATAAATGCATGCGACCGGTGCGGATCGTGGAACAAATGCAGTCTTCCATTGCGGTAAAGCCACTTCCAGGGCTGGTCATTCCCCCATGAAGGCGCCTGCGTACCGGCTTCAACAATCTGCCTGATTTCCTCCGGCTGCATTGCCGCATCTGTTCGGGGCAATGCAGCTGCGGCTTCCAATGCATGTGCGAGGTTGAATTTCGCGTTCGGATTATTATAAACGGATTCCGAAGGTGATGCAGTCTGGTTAGAGATGATCTGTTCGAGGTCGACGTAAAATCTGCCCGACTCTGTAAAGTGACCAAGCAAAATCCGTCTCGTCACATCTGTTACAACGCCGCCTCCCAGTGTGACCGCGCTCGCAAGCTGTGGCCAGGTACTGATCGATTGTCCCATTTCCAGCAGGGATGCCCGCCCGCGCCGGGAGGTGTTTTTTACATCGATAATGCGCATAACAAAACCCAGACGGTCGGCTAGTGGAATATTTTCAAGCCTTTCCGGCGGGATATCGCTGAGCATTCCGTGTAGTATATGCCGCCCGGGTTCGAGGTCAAACCGCTCCACATCGAGCATTCCACGATCGCTGGTTTCCATGATCACCGGAATCTGGAGTGCTTTTGCGGCCTGGCGGCACTTTATTTTCACTTCGAGATCGTCGCATTCATCGATCAGCAGATCAAGATTTCCGCCCTGTGTTAAAAAATGATGAAGATTTTCCGGGGTAATTCCTTCCGTATAGCATTCCACTTCCAGAAATGGATCTATTTCAGCGATTTCCCGCGCCGTGATGATGCTTTTATTTAAACCTATATGATGGATACCTGTTCTGATCCTGTTCAGATTGCTGAGTTCAAGTGTATCAAAATCAGCGAGTTTGAGTTTTCCGAAAAGACGCTCGGTAGCAAGTGTCAGCGCAACTGCGTGGCCAACCGATAGCCCGATTATGCCTATTTTTCGTTGGGATAAGGAAGCTTGTTCCTGAGCGGTGATCTTGTACTGGTTGCGGGTGGTACGAAGTGTTATAAAATCAGCTTCATCAACAATGTGCAGGAGCCGGTTGGACCAGGGATAGTAGAGCCAGCAACCTTCCAGGTCCGGGTTTCTGCCTGCGGTGAGCTCATTATACCTAGCATCGAGCTGCTCACCCGTGAGTCGCGATCTTGGATTTTGAACTTTGATAAGTTCCTTCGCCTGAGCTGCATAGAGATCAAGTACAACCGCATTTTTGTACTCATTTCTGAACGAACGGTAACTTAGTTCATCAGTGTATTGCTCTTTCGGGATAAACAGCGGTGTATGATTTGTGTTTGTTGTAGACTCAGAGTGCATGTCGGGTAAATTGGAAGGGCTGCGTTTATTGCCTAAACACCTACAAATTGCTGAATTTATTTTTGTAAAACTATCATCGGATCATTGGCTCTCAAAATATTTGGGTCAAAACAGTAGAAAGGTTACCCAATAAATCTGATGTCGTAACAATACAGCATCAACTCTTGAAGCCTCGTCATCACTTTTCGCAATATAGAATTATCTTTACATTGTGAGAAAAGTAGGTTCGATATTTGACTAGTGAATTATGCCACCTCTAAGTCTGTTTTTTTAAGTAATGGAAACCAAAGGGAAAATTAGTGTGCTGTATGTGGATGATGAGATCAATAACCTCAATTCATTTAAAGCTGCCTTCAGAAGAGATTTCAATATCCTGATTGCAACTTCGGGAAGGGAAGGATTGGAGTTATTGAAACACAATGTAGTACATGTGATCATTACCGATCAGCGGATGCCGGAAATGACAGGGGTGGATTTTCTAATTGAAGTATTGAAGGATTACTCAGATCCTGTGCGGATACTTTTAACCGGCTATACGGACATTACTGCGGTAATCGATGCCGTTAACAAAGGGCATATTTACTACTATCTCAACAAGCCCTGGGACGAGCAGCAGTTGCGGATCATTATCAAAAATGCCTACGAAATTTATCACCTCCGGGAAGAAAATAAGGAATTGATAGAGAAGTTACTGGACGTAAACGGCCAGTTAGAATTTCTTTTGAGACAAAATCTTCTTTCTTAGCTGTAAAAAGCCTGAACGGTTATCTGCTCTGGTGAGCATCAGTGTTCTCAGGTTACTCAAGGCAGGCACAAAGCCGCGCAGGATGTAAGACAACATCGAAAATGCAAAAGTGACCAGTACTGCCAGAAAAAGTATCGCAGTGAAGAGCAGGTTTCCTATTGCTTTTAAAAATATGATTGCGTCCATGGTTTCAGTTTGTTAGCGTGTTTACCGGCCTAAGAACTAAAATCGTACCAGAGGTTGTCTTATCAACTAAAACGGGAGGTGAAAAAGGTTAACTACTTTCAGGTGCTGGTACTGTTTTTATGGATAGAAGAAGAGGCTCAAATGAGTCTGTTTTATTTAAAATCAGTTACTTTTATGAAAAAGATCCTAGCAATTGGCATTATATCCGGAGTTGTCCTGTTCGTGTTTGCCGGTTCACTCGCAAGCAAAATAGATAACCGCCTTCTGGCTCAGAAAAACGTATAAGTGCCGTAAAAAGATATGCAAAGCGCATGCTGAAGAAATTATACGTTTTATGTGCTTTATTGATCTTAATCAGGCTTTGTACCAGTTGTGGTCACCCGTCCATTGTTCGCCCGCTTCCTGAGCCGGGCGGCAGTGACACAACGGGGACAGATACCACAGTTACCCCACCGGATTCAAGTGAGCTGGACACGCTCCGAATCATCAACTCTGACAGCTTACTGGCATTTTCAAAGCTTTTCGGCTCCGTTTATGCATTTAGTGAAACCGATCTTGAACAAAAAACAGGCACTTTCTACAAGGCAAATGATTTCATCGGCCGACCTGTCACATTGGATTACAAGTTTGTAGCACCCGCAAGTGACACCATGAAGCACCGGCCGTTTGTACTGCTGGTCCACGAAGGTGCATTCCTTTTCGGGTCACTGGATAATGAAATGGGGAAGGCGAAGCTGCTTGCGCGTAAAGGTTACGCTGCCGCCTCGATCAATTACCGGCTTGGCTTCAACGGCGGAAGCCAGCAGAATGCGTGTGGCGCAAACAACCGGGAAATAATTCAGGCCGTTTACCGTGCGGTGCAGGATACCTATGTTGCACTCCATTATTTTGCGGGAAAAGCGGACGAACTGGGTATTGATCCGGGGCAAATGGTGCTCGCGGGCAGCAGCGCCGGGGCGATTACAATTACTGCATTGCTTTACATGACCGAAGCTGATTTTGAGGCATTATTGCCGGGAATCACGGCTACACTTGGCCGGCTCGACCCGCAGCCTTCTGGTACGCCGTTCAGGGTGCGGGCGTTGCTTTCGACTATGGGATACAGTATTTTTAAATCCAGCTACATAACTGCCGCGAATGCAAAGCCGACCGTATTCTTCCAGCGTACCGGCGACGATATCTTACCGTACCAGCAGGGTACCTTTCTTTCCTGCCCGTTTTACCTGACTGTAGAAGGCGCCAAGCCGGTGTCCGAACGTTTACGTAAATTGAAAGTACCTTTTGAGCTCAACTACCAGCCTGAAAAAGGCCACCACCTTAGCTACACGGAAGAGTATATCACCAATCGTTACGCCCAGTTTATGAAGCGGCTCTGGGCAAACAATCCGCATCAGATTGTTAATGCGAATTTCAAAACGATTGAAGATGTGTTGATCAAGTAATCAGGCATTGCGAGCTGCCGGTTTTGCTGATTGATCCGGCTTCATCATTGGAAAGCAGGATTTGAGAAAGCTGGAAAGTTTCAGTTCCAGAAAGTAGTAGGAGAGCTGAGATAAAATGAGCGTAACAGAAACAGCGAGAAAGAGCATTGCAGTACCCGAACCAAATACAGGAAAGCCGAGCCTGTTGAACACAATGGGAATAAATACGAGTACCGGCAGGTGGATCAGGTAAATGGAAAAGGACATATCTCCCGTCCTGATCAGCCAGGCAGGAAACCGCGTTTTCGCACCGGCTTCGTGGAATATCACTGCAAAAAACAGCATTGCCGCACCAAATCCCCATTGAAACGGTCCGAAGCCGCCATAAAAGCCGGACAAATATTGCCAGATCACCAGCAATACGACCGCAGATGTAACCCCGCGTTTTGAAAAAATACCTGATAAGAATGCATTTGCTCTGGGATTGATGTAAATCAGGCCGATCACCACGCCCAGTACAAAATTCCAGATAATCGGGTTTGTAATCATGTTCAGGTACCCGCTCCCGTAATCAGCAGACTGGTCAGGCTTCCATGTGAAATAACCCGTGTACATTGGAATACCCACCAAAGTAATGGCGATCAAAGCAAAGAATGCAGTCCAGCGGTAGCGCGCAAAAAGCAGGGATATTGCGATCAACAGATAAAAGTAAATCTCATAATTGAGGCTCCAACCTACCGACAGCATTGCCCCGCCGTAGAATGGCGCGTCCGTGTGGCTGAGGGGAATAAAGAGCAGACTTTTAATCACTACTTTAATGAACACAGGATTGATATGAAATCCTAAATGAATGAGATAATACCAGATACTCATAATTGCATAGGTTGGCCAGATCCGGATAAACCGCTTGACCATAAACTGGTAAATCTCCCGGATGGTACCCGGCATTTTTCGGGTAATATATACCATGATAAAGCCACTGATCACAAAAAACAATGGCACGCCGGCAGGACCGGAGTTGAAGAAAAAATCGACTTCCTCCTTTAAGGGATCTTCTTTTCCAAATACATCCTTCGAATGGTAAACTGTCACGATCACAGCCGCTATGGCCCTCAGAATCTGTATGCTGTCGATCTTCGAGTCTGGCTTGCTGCGGATCAGTCCAGGCGCTTCAAACATGTTCTTCTTAATTTTTGCGTAGTGTTACGACAGTGCGTAGCTCGTATTTCGTATCAAAAATGAAGTTTTTTATCAATACAACACACTTACAGCTATGAAAGATTATTGTAGATTATTAATCGGCATAGTTTTTAGATGAGCCGTTTATCTGGCGTTAAATCGATTTTTATGACCAAGTCACTGATTACAAAGAAGCAGGTTCAGATAGAGGCGCCTGTCGCGAAAGTCTGGGAAGTGTTAATAGCACCGAAGTACATCCGTCAATGGGACGATCTTCCTCAGGATTTCGGAGATTATTACCTGGAACTTGGCCGTACCATTGAATGGACGGGGTTTTCAAGGTTAACGGTTACGACCTGCGACCCGCTGGAAAAGCTCGTGTTGAAGCTATACACCTTTAAATGGGAGCTTCCGGCAACTGATTACGACATTGCATATACCTACCAGCTTACAGAAGCAGAAAGTGGCGCCCGGCTTACATTGGAAATTGGCGACTTTGGTGTGCTGGAAGATGGCGAAAGCTATTACCAGACTTCGGAAGAATTTGCAGCGCAGGCTTTGGAGAAAATCAAAAGTTTGGCTGAGAACAGGGTTTAACAAGTGCGGCAATTATATTTGTAGTATACGTGTCAGCACATCATGGAGCCCAAAGCAAAACTATATTACGACATCAACGAGGTGGCCGAAAACCTCGGAATTGAAGCTTCCACACTGCGTTTTTGGGAGAAGAAATTTCCGCAGCTTGACCCGAAAAGGGATGCCCGCAACCGGAGGCGTTATACCGAGCGTGATATTGAGATCATCAAGAAGATCATGCATCAGCGCGACAAGCAGGGACGGACTATCAAAGGAACCCGTGAGCAGCTGCGCCGCAAGGAAGAATCTGAACTGATGATCCAGCGATTGACGCGCGTCCGCAAGTTTCTCGTTGAACTGAAAGACAATCTGTAGTACCTGCCCATTTCATATTTACCCTGCATGAAGAACATACTGCTGTTTTTACTCGCATTCATTGCGTCAGTCAGTGCATCTGCACAGCATTACCAGACTGCCGCTATTCGGAAGCACATTGCGTTTCTGGCCTCCGACGATCTTGAAGGTCGCGGCACAGGCAGCCTGGGCGAGGTAAGAGCGGCCAATTACATTGCGGATTACTTTAAAACACTAGGTCTGAAACCGGCAGGAACGAGCGGCTACTTCCAGCCGTTTGAAATAACCTTTGCGATTGATGGAAAGGCACATGCAATGATGGGTAGAAATGTAGTTGCGCTTCTTGATAATGGGGCGGCAAAGACGATCGTGATCGGCGCGCATTATGATCACTTGGGGAAGGGATTTCAGGGTAGCTCGCTTTCGCCGGACAGTAAAAACCAGATCCATAATGGAGCTGACGATAATGCGTCGGGTACAACTGGCGTAATGGAGCTGGCGAGGTATCTGACCGAAAACAATGTTACAGAAAAACACAATTACCTCTTTATCGCTTTTTCCGGCGAAGAGCTTGGGTTGATCGGTTCGAAGCATTTCACTGAAAAACCAACTCTTCCGCTCAATTCCGTTTCGAGCATGATCAATATGGATATGATTGGGCGGCTCACAGATGAAAAGGGCATTATTGTTTCAGGCTGGGGTACCAGTCCGGTCTGGGGCAAGCTGATCCCGCCATTGGCGAAGAAGCAGAACCTCAAATATACGGTCGACTCGTCTGGCGTGGGTGCGTCTGACCATACTTCCTTTTACCTCAAAAACATACCCGTTGTCCAATTCTTCACCGGCGGTCATGGTGATTATCATAAAATATCTGACGATGCCGACAAGATCAATTATGATGGAGAAGTAAGGATACTGAACCTGATTGCCGATTTGCTGATGAACCTGGATAATGAGCCTGAGCCTGAGTTTGCCACAGCGGGAAACCCGCATTCAGGTGCTACTACAAGCAATTTCAAGGTTACCCTCGGCGTCATGCCAGATTATAGTTACACAGGAAAAGGTCTGAAAGTCGACAATGTGTCAAAGGCACGGCCTGCTGAAAAGGCGG
>NZ_JBHYGF010000147.1:0-9119 GCF_051859145.1 Dyadobacter sp. | reverse complement strand
ATCCAATGGACATGTGGCCGGAAGTGTTGATCGCAAATGGGTTACAGTCCCAATAAGAGGCGATAAAACGTTCTTCCTCCTTCAAATTCTTTCCTGCGAGGTAAACCTCCTTAGTCAGTTTGAAAAAAGCACTGGTGCTATCCTTGCTAAACTCCACCGGCGGTTTTGGCACAAATTGCCCGCTCGAATCAATGATCATAGTCCGGATGGTTTTCCAATGCGGCTCCACACCCTCTATGTAGCCCGGCGGCGTCGGGTACCAGTAAGCTTCGCCTTTCTTTGGCCGGTAGCGCACCCTGGTGCTCAATCGAAGATACCCGTCTTTTGCCGCACCTGCAGCCACTTGTTTAGCAACATCCTGCGCAACCAAGATCGCACCATCAATCTCCTTTTGTGAATAACCTTCCCGCAGTAAACTGATCATCAGCTTCTTCTGGTCCTCTTCAAGCATATAGCCCGACGGAATGATCAACCGCCCTGTTTCAAGAATGCAGTACAAGGCCGCGATCTGGTAGTTATATCCATGATCTGCCACCGTAACGGGCTCTAAACCTTTGACAAACCGGGCAGGAGGAACGATTTGCTTGTTGTTGCGGGCCGCTATCTCGTAGGCTCCCATTAAGCAATAAGTGTAAAAGCGGCTGGCGGCGGGCGGGTTTACCACGTCGTGGATCATCACCATGGTAACCGAAAAAACAGCCGGCTGCAAATGCATGCGCAGATCATCTTTGCCTTTCCCTGCAAAAACAACCTGACTCAGAAGAAGCAAAATCAATAAGTACCTGCGCATTATTTGTTGTTGTACCTGTAAAACTGGAGTGTTTCATTGAAAGCGCCTATCGTTACAAAAGGCTGCTTGTTGATCCGGATATTGAATGCGGTTTTCACATCACCCCGCACAGACAATCCCGAAACGGGCTGACTAACGTAGCTGAATGCACCTTGACCATTTCCAGTGAGCAAACAGCCGAAATTTGCATCCATACTACCTATTTTGAGGCGGTTATCTGTCTTGTTACCCAGCAGTAAAATGTCCTTTTTTCCGTCCCCGTTATAGTCTTCCACCAGAATGGAACATACCGGTGCAAACTGCACCTGCACCGGCAGGACTGCTTTTTCAAACTTCCCGTTTGTGCTCAGGAAGCAAAGACTCCTCGTTTCGTTCACTTCCAGCCTGGTGGACTTTTCAAGATCTTCTTTCGGGAAAACTTCGTGGATCGATGCATTTGCATAATCGCGGTAAAAAGGAAATTTCTTGCGCATTGGATAAATCTGGTCATTCAGCTCATCGCGACTGACAAACGGGTATGATTTACCTTGTACGTAAAAATTAAAGAATGGATCAATGGAACCGTTTTTGTCAAAATCTGCAAAATACAGTTCCGCTGGCTCTTTCTTGCTGGCTTTGATCTGCGAGTTCAGTCCCATATTTCCGGCGATAATGTCCGGTCTTCCATCCCCATTTAAATCTTCCAGCTTTAAAGCAGACCAGAATCCGCTGATTTCTTCGCCCAGATAATTCGTCGTTTGATCTTCAAAATCCTTCCCATTGTAAGAGAATATTTTCAATGGCATCATTTCACCGCAGATAACGAGCTCCACATTCCCGTCCCCATTCAGGTCGGCCCATTGTGCATCAGTTACCATTCCTATTTTGGAAAATGGCGACTCTTTAATTGTAAAATTTCCCTTACCGTCGTTCAACAACAAAAATGAAACAGGCGCCTCGGGGTACCTGCCGGGGATTACGCGGCCGCCTACAAACAGGTCGAGATCGCCATCTTTATCAAAATCAAACGGACGCACGCAGGATTTGCTGCTCGCTTTCATATTGGGGAGCGATAGTACCGACAAGCTCAGCTGGCCTTTCCCGTCGCTCATGTAAATCTCGTCCTGCAACGAAAAAGTGTTCGGCTCGAACATAGAATAGCCGCCTTTTGCCACGTACAAATCATCGTATCCGTCACCATTTGCATCAAAGAACGCCGCTGCGGAAGTAGCAGATACATTCTCGTCGCCAATTGAAAAGCCTGGCAAGCGCACGAAAGTACCGTTGGTTTTTTGCAAATGGATTTTAGCCTGCTTGTTCTGGTCGCCACTGATGAAGATATCTTCAAAACCGTCTTTGTTCACATCACCCTTCGCTATCACTGGCCCGGTTTGAGAATACATAGTCAGCATGAGGGGCTGCCTTTTAAAATCATTTTCATTAAAACCCTCATGAACATGCGTGATCAGGTCGCCTGCATTTTGAAATACAGACGCAATTTCTGCCGCCGGTAATTCCTTCTTCAATCCTTTCTCAGGCTCCACCACCAGCAGCTGATCGCCTTTAACCGCACGCAACATTTTAAAAGAACCGTCTGGAAAAATGACCTTGACCGAATCAGCAGCAGCCTCTTTACCCAACCCGAAATGCAGCCGTTGCGGCAGGCTTGACAAATAGCCCCTGTTTTGATTGATCTCCTGATACTGCATTCCCGCAGGAGTATACACGTAAACCCGCGAGCCGGTACCCGCCGTGTTGCCACCCGCCTGCTTCACTTTGATTTGCAGCCAATGCATTTCTTTCGATTCGCTGCCCATGTTCTGGTACACGAATGCAGGCTCGTTGATGTTGTTGACAACCAGGTCGAGGTCACCGTCATTATCCAGATCTGCGTACACTGCCCCGCTTGAAATTGAAGGCTGATCCAGCCCCCATTTGTCCTGCATTTTAGTGAAGGTAAGATCGCGGTTATTCCGGAAAATGTAGTTGGCGAGCTTGGTGGAAGGCATTGCCTTAACAAGGTCCATCAGGTAAAACGGCTCCTTTTCCACAGCCCGCTTGATCTTGTAATCGCCCCAGTACCTCAGGAAATCCTTATTGGTATAGTCCCTGAAATAGCCATTTGAAACAAAAAGATCTTTAAAACCATCATTATCAAAATCAGCCAGCAGCGGACTCCAGCTCCAATCCGTGTTAGAAACGCCCGCAAACTGGGCTATTTCGCTGAATGTACCATTCCCATTGTTCAGCTGCAGCATATTCCGCATGTACTGCTTGTGCAGGTTCTGGTTGGTCATCAATTCAAACGACTCGTAGTTTTCCTGTAATTGAAGCAACTTCTGCCGCTGGTTGTCTTCGGGCAGCATGTCAAGCGACATAATATCCGGCAGTCCGTCATTATTGAAATCGGCGATATCAATGCCCATTGAAAACTGGGCGATATGCCTGAAATATTGCTTGGTAACGTCTTCGAACGTACCGTTTTTGTTGTTGATGTAAAGGTAATCCTGCTCGTTATAATCGTTTGTCACGTAAATGTCCGGCCAGCCATCCTGGTTCATATCCGAAATGGCCATACCCAGCCCGAATGTGAGCGGGTACTGGTGAATGCCTGCTTTTTGGGTGACTTCTGTAAATTTATTGTTCTGGTTCTCAAACAGCTTGTTGCCAGCCAGCGCGTCGGTTTCCTGCCTGGCGCGCGCCAGCTCCATATTATCGATCTTTTTGACACTGTGATTAAGCAGCATCATATCCAGATCGCCGTCGTTGTCATAGTCAAAAAAAGCGGCCTGCGTGCTGTAACTCACATTATCCAGTCCGTATTCCTTTGCCTGTTCGAGAAATTTGAGATTTCCCTGGTTGATAAAAAGCTGGTTTTTACGCAATTCATCAGACACTTTCCCCGAGTAGCACACGTGGATATCGAGCAACCCGTCGCCATTCACATCCGCCATGGTCACGCCCGTTTTCCAGCCACCCTTGCGTCCCTCCAATCCTTTCCCCGCAGCACTTGTAATATCCCTGAACTTCATCAGCTGTCCTTTACCCCCGAGATTAAGGTATAGTTTATTCGGCCCCGCATTGGAGGTAAAGAAAAGATCGTCAAAACCATCGTTGTTGATATCGCCTACAGCCACGCCGCCGCCATTATAGAAGTATTCGTAGGACATCACATTGCTGCTTTCGTCCTCGTTGATCGGATTGGTAAAGTCAATGCCGGTGGTCTTGGCGGGAAGGAGCTTAAACAGGGGCTGCTGGCCTCTTAACAGCAAAGGAGAGGCAAAAAGCCATGTAAAAAGAAGAGATAAACACCAGCTCTTGCTATTCATTTGAAACACGGGTACCCGTTTCAGGATGAGGAGATTTACTTAAAATTAAAAAACTTCAACTTTTGGTTGAAGTTAAAACTTAGCCAGGCTATTTTATTTTAAAGGGGTAAGATATTTACATTCCTTACCCCTTTCATTTTATTTATCCCACCATACTTTGGTTAAGAAATCATCCGGCCCCTGGATCGCCACAGCTGCACGGTAATTGTCAGCATTTTTGGACGTTTCAGAAGCAGGGTATCTGAGCCTGCGTGGAATTACCCCGCCGGTTGCATTTCCCGGATAGTTGGTTGGCTTCAATGTAGGATATCCCGTTCTTCTCCAGTCGGCATAAGCCTCGTACGAGTTCAGGAAATTCACCGCCCAGTACTGCGTATGTATCTGCTCCATTTGCGCGGCCATACCGGTTGTTACAAACGGGTGAGCGGCGAGGTAAGCAGTGATAGCAGTTGCCGGGATATTCGCGCCATAAATGGAGAACATGCTCATTGCAGCAGTTACACCCTTGTTATAGTGACCAGCCGCATCTCCATCACCCCAGCCGCGCAATGCAGCCTCGGCAAGCAGGTACTCTACTTCTGCATAAGACTGAAATACTGTCGGAGCTGCATTGTTCGCAACGTAGTTCAGGTTAGCCTCCGAGTAGGTGGCAAGTGAATTGTCATTCCAGGACGGGATCAGCGTTTTAATGGTAGTCGGGTCGTATCCGTTTGGAAGACCTTTCTGAACAGCTGGAGCAGAAGCAGTTGGCAGCGCATTTCTGTCGGCATTGCCTTCCCACAAAGTTGCGATGTAAGGCAGGCGCGGATCATTGTTGCTTTTGAGAAAATCAACAAAGGTCTGGCTTAGCTTGCTGTTTGCTTTTCCTTTCAGGTTTGCCGCGTCGTACTCCTGCGTTTTAAGGGTGTTTGCATCCAGGTTACGGTTGTTATCGTTTCCAGTATCGTAATGCAGCAGTCTCGCAATATCGCTGTTGCTGGTCATTACTCCTCCTGCAATTGCCTTTTTCACATAGTTCTGGGCATTTGCCGCATCGGCCTTCGTAAGACGCATTCCTAATCGCAGCATCATGGAATATCCAAACTTTTTCCATTTTGCAACATCACCGCCAAACAAAGGATCCGCCGGGCCATAGGTTGCTTTTGAAGCGTCAAGTCCGGCAGAAGCTTCTTCCAGTTCTTTCAGCATATCGGCATAAATCGATTGCTGGGTATCGTATTTAGGCGACAATATAGTTCCAAGAAAACCCTGTCCGGCTTCTGAATATGGAATATCTCCGTACAGGTCGGTAATGCGATGGTAAATGAATGCACGCCAGATACGTGCGATATTATACTTGTTACTAAGCTCAGGATTGTCTTTGGTCAGCGCGATAATCTGCTCTATTTCCTTTACCTGGTTGGTATAAGCAGTTTCGAAGTACGCACTGTAGTACTCTACATTGGACAGGTACTTATCCCCGGACCAATAAGTGTTCAACGAGGCGAAATGCTGGATCATCGCACCTGCATAAATCAGGTTGCCGCGGTGGTTTTCGTAACCTGTACCCGCTGTTTTTACCACATTATAGGTAAAAAGGTTTTCCAGGATCGGATCCGTCACCGCATTCGGATTGGTATTCAGTTCCACAAATCCTTTATCGCAGGATGTAGTGACCAGACCGGCGGTGAGGATGCCTCCTATGAGCGCCAGTTTTGTTTTATTGATATATTTAATCATCTCAGAAATCAATTTTAGAATTTAACCATCAGGTTCAAACCGTAGCTGCGGGTTGGAGGGACACCAAACATTTCAAGCCCCTGACCGTTTCCGCTGTTGTAAGTGGATTCGGGATCAACATTCGGGACCTTCTTGTAAAGGATAAACAAGTTTCTTGCAACAAAGGAAAGACTAACCGACTGGATCGGCATTTTACCAAATACACTCTTGGGAATGCTGTAACCCAAAGTCAGCTGGCGCAGTTTCAGGAAGTCTGAGCTGAAAATCGACTGATCGGTAATGGTAGTTGCAATGCCGGAATAGTAATCCTGAGCGCTAATCGTCTTGGTAAAAGTCTCACCCTGCTCGTCCACACCATTTACAGTTACACCAGTTTCACGCACGCCATTTTCCGCAGTTTCTTTCAGCAAACCTCTTGACATCGCAAATGCATTGGTAGCAGAGTAAATGTAGCCGCCAAACTTTCCATCAATAAGGAAACTGAATGAAGCGCCTTTGTAGCTCAACGTATTGGTTAAACCCATTGTCAACGGAGGAACCCCGCGCGCCAGCATTTCGAAATCGCCTTGTACAGGAATGCCAGTCGCCTTATTATAAACTACATTACCGCTTGCATCGCGCTTCATTCTCGAACCGGCGATCATACCGTAAGGTTCGCCTTCGAAGTGGTAGATGTAAGCATTACGTGTACGTGACTCGTCCAGCGACAATGTTGGAAGTCCGTCAGCGATTCTTACAACAGTGTTCACATTGTAGGCCATATTAAAGCTTGCATTCCAGGTAAGTCCGGCGTTTGAACTGAAAGGAGTTCCGCTCAAAAGGACCTCTACACCTTTATTCTGCACCTTACCTACGTTCAGCAACACATCGTTATATCCGCTCGCGCTTGAAGTAGAAGCTTTCACGGGATCGTTTGTTGTAACGCGGTCGTAGTAAGTCAGGTCAAGACCGATCCTGTTCTGAAACAACTTTGTTTCGATACCAAATTCCGTTGTAGTGGAAGTATTTGGTTTCAGGTTCTGGTTCGGGATTGTGCTGGTCCCGATGTTCATCAAAGGATAACTTGAGTACGGATTGCCCTGCAATGTGTAGGTAAGGTTCAACGCGTAAGGATCAGGATATCCACCTCCTACCTGCGCCCACGATCCGCGTACTTTTGCATAAGTCAGCCAGTTTGGCTTCGCAGAAATCGCATCCGAAAGAATGTAGCTTAGACCGACAGAAGGATAAAAAATATGGTTGTTAGCCTTCGCAAGCGTTGAGAACCAGTCCTCGCGGCCCGTGAATGTAAAGAACAGAATATTTCTCCAGCTCAGATCCGCCGACGCGAAGATGGAATTGATCTTCAAAGGTTTGTATTCAATATTACGGTCGCTGCCCGACAAGTTGGCAAGGAAGTAATTAAATGGAATCACAAACTGGCTGCCTCCGATATACATATTCTGGTTGACGCGGTACATCTGGTTTCCTCCCACGAGCGCATTGATGCTGAAATCACCGAGTTCTTTGTTGAAACCTAGCAAAAGCTCTCCGTTAGTCTCGTTGATCTTGCGGGTATTCAATCCCATTGAACCTGGCGTAGAATAAGCAATACCGGTTGGCTCAATGCTTTCCAGATCGATTGTGTTCAAGTCTGTTCCCAAACGGCCGCGTACGTACAGCCAGTCAGCCAGGTTATAACGCAGGCTGAAAGAGCCGATGAACCTTTTGCGGTCGTCGCTGTTTTTCACATAATCCGTTGCGAAATATGGGTTCTGCGCGTAAGTGTTGGAATTCCAAAGCAGTTCATAATTCCTTGCATCTACTCCCGGGGCCAGGTTTCTGATATCCACGCTGTTCGCTATCATATATGCAGCGAAATTCGGGTTTTTAGGGGTATCGGAAAGGAAGCTCCTGTTGCGGCCTTCTTCAATGTTGTATTGCGCAACACTTTCGAAAATAAGCTTTTTGGCCAGATTGCCGTTTACGCTCAGGTTGAAGGATTTCCGGTTGAAAGATGCATTTGGAACAACACCTTTCGAGTCTGCATTGGAAGCAGAAAAGCGGAAGTTAACTTTCTCGTCACCTCCTGAAATTGCAACCGTGTTTGAGAATGTACTTCCTGTGCGGTAGAAGTTCTCAATGTTGTTCCGTTGTGCACTATACGGACGGGCTACACCGTCAAACTGAATCACCGGAGAACCGTCCAGTTTTGCTCCCCAGGATACAGCACCGTTGGCCAGCGCTTCGTCCCTGCTGGTAGGCTTTGTTCCCTGTGTTCCGGATCCATATTCATATTGCCAGTCGGTAAGGTTACGGACTTTCTCGAAAGTATAGGTCCCATTGTATTCCACGCCGATCCCCTTGCTTCCCTTACCTGTTTTGGTCGTAATTAAAATAACCCCGTTACCTGCACGCGAACCATACAATGCAGCAGCAGTACCACCTTTCAATACTGTCATGGATTCGATATCATCAGGGTTGATACTGTTCAAACCGTCACCGGTATCAAATCCACCCCACATACCTGCGCTACCTACGTTCGTGTTGTCGATAGGCACACCATTGATTACATAAAGTGGCTGGTTTCCACCGCTCAGAGACCCGTTACCACGAATCAGAACGCGACTTGACCCACCAGGACCGGTTGCAGTGCTGGTTGCATTCACACCTGCGATCTTGCCGGATAATGCATTACCGAGGTTCACTTCACGCGCTTGCGTAAAATCGCTGCCTTTCACTTCTGACACAGCATAGGCGAGCCCTTTTTTATCTTTCGAAATCCCCAGAGCGGTCACCACAACTTCTTCCAGGTTCGCTACATCGGGCTGCAATTTTGCACTGATTGAAGATTGCGAACCGACGGTAATTTCCTGGCGCACGTACCCGATCGAGCTGATCACGATCACGTCAGAATCTTTGACACCTGCCAGCGTAAAATTTCCATCCACATCCGCATTAGCTCCTTTTGTAGTTCCTCTGATGGTCACGGAAGCCCCAGGCAAGCCCTGGTCTTTTTCATCCAAAATCTTACCGGTGATGGTTCTTTCCTGCGCAAATGCAGAAAAAGCAGTCACCAGAAGAAACAACACTGAAAATAAAACCCGGAGAAGGGTTTCGGGTAGCTTTTCTTTCATAGATTACTTCTTTAATGAATTTTTAATTTGGTTAAACTTGGTATTCGCCGAATAAAGTTATGGGACTTCATTCAAGTGTCAAATATCTTAAAAAAGTATTGTAATTAAATAATTTTATGAAGTAGCACACACTATTTATTTTTTATAGCATTTTACAAGCAAGTTGATGTATAAAACTTATAGTTG
>NZ_JBHYGF010000146.1:0-30819 GCF_051859145.1 Dyadobacter sp. | reverse complement strand
AACCCCGCCGTAAACCGCCATTGTCTTCACTTTCCGGGGCAGCCGCTCTCCAAAAGTTTGAAAAACAACACCTACCTGCACCGCGAGCTCTCTTGTCGGTACCAAAACCAATGCAGAAATATGCCGGTTTGCGGCGGCTGGTTTACTTTGGAATAACTCAAGAATCGGTAAAACAAAACTGGCAGTCTTTCCGGAACCCGTTTTCGCAATGCCCAGAACATCGTTACCCTTTAATATAGCAGGAATAGCGGCTTCCTGGATGGGGTAAGGTTGAGTATAATTCTGTTCAGCAATGGTTTTTAGTAATGGTTCAGACAAGCCAAGTGATTCGAAAGACATAAGTATCCAGCCAGTTAATCGAGTTTTTGAAAAGAGGGCAAAGATACCATTACCTGTAAACATATTGGCTAAAACGTCTGCCGTGAAATGATATCCAGTATCACAAACATATATTCCTGATAACATGTCTTACAATCGCCGGGAGTTTTTACAGCAGTTAGGATTAGGTGCGCTGCAGTTGGGTGTTTTAAGTTCTATCCCGGCATCTTCCTGGGCCGGAGCGCCTTCCTACGGTCAGCTACCCCGCAGCTCACCTGAGTCACAAGGTATATCGGCCAAAGGTATCCTTGACTTTGTGAATGCAGTCGAGTCCGAGAAATTGAATTTGCACAGCTTGATGGTCCTGCGGCAGGGAAAAGTAGTTGCGGAAGGCTGGTGGGCACCCTATAATCCCGAACTGAAACATACATTGTACTCACTCAGCAAAAGCTTTACTTCCACAGCCATCGGTTTCGCTGTTGCAGAAGGAAAGTTGAAAGTAGAGGATAAGGTAGTCTCCTTTTTTCCAGGCGAAAAGCCGGCTACGATCAGTGAAAACCTGGCCGCAATGCGGGTAAAAGACCTGCTTACCATGTCCACCGGGCACGACAAAGATACCACTGCCTCGGTGAGGGAAGCTAAAGAAAAAAGCTGGGTAAAATCGTTTCTGGCTTTGCCGGTAGAGCATGCGCCCGGTACGCATTTCGTGTACAACAGCGGCGCTACTTATATGCTTTCGGCGATTATCCAAAAGGTGACCGGGCAAACTTTACTTCAATATCTGAAACCTCGCCTGTTTGATCCGCTGGTGATTGAAGGAATGGACTGGGAAGTGGACCCGAATGGGATTAATACCGGCGGTTGGGGACTCAGGGTCAAAACCGAAGATATTGCCAAGTTCGGCCAGCTGTATTTGCAAAAAGGAAAATGGAATGGAAAACAGCTTATTCCGGCCGAATGGGTTGAAGAAGCCACGCGCTCGCACATTCAATCCAAAGGCGGATCCCGCCCGCAGGCTGAAAACGACTGGCTGCAAGGTTACGGATACCAGTTCTGGCGCTGCCGGAATGATGCTTACCGCGGCGATGGCGCTTACGGACAATATTGCATCGTGTTGCCCAAAGAAGATATGGTGGTAGCAATTACGAGCGAAACGGGTAATATGCAGGCCATTCTGGACCATATATGGAACCATATTCTAAAATCTGTAAAAGGGACACGCGTGCCTTCTGACAAGCAGGAAGTGGCCGAGCTCCAAAAAAAGCTGAGCACCCTGGCACTACCGCAAACCGCGGGTAAACCTACGTCAGAGTGGGCTGCGAAGTTGAAAGAGAAGAGTTTCAATATGGCCGAAAACAGCTTAAAGATCAGCAAGGTATCTTTTGACTTTGACAAAGGCTGGTGCCTTTTCAGGGTTAAAGATGACCGCGGGGAACACCAGGTTGTAAACGGGATCGGGAACTGGAAAATAGGCTTGACCGACTTGTCTACAATGCCGCTCAAACTGGTACTAACCCCGGTGCCTGGCGAAACGAAGACCAAAATTGCCTGCAATGGCGCCTGGGTTGATGACAGTACCTTTGAAATGACGTGGCGGTTTATAGAAACTGCACATTACGATACGGTACGTTGCAAGTTTGAGGGTGAGAATGTGCAGATCGAGTTCAAGAGAAGTTTAGCAATACTTGGCAATACCAAAGATCAGCGACCTGTGCTGACCGGCAAAATGCTTGCTTAATCCCGTTTTTAACCAAAACCAAATTATGAAAAAGAACATCATTGCTAGTCTTTTGCTTGTCCTTGCAGCATTTACCGCGCATGCTCAGAAGTTCAGACCCCTGGATAAAAGTCCGCGCGATATCGCCTACTTCCCCGATCATTTTGCCCACGACCGTAAAGATGGTGACAAGGCACTTGTAAAAGTAAGTTATAGCCGCCCGGCATTGAAAGACAGAGAGGTATTTGGCAAGCTGGAACCTTACGGAAAAGTATGGCGGACAGGCGCAGACGAAGCGACAGAGATCAAGTTTTATCAGGATGCAACATTTGGAGGCAAAAAAGTGAAGGCAGGTACCTATTCCCTGTTTACCATTCCTGGCGAAAAAGAATGGACTGTGATACTCAGCTCCGATCTGGATTACTGGGGCGCTTACAAATACAAGGAAGCCAATGATGTACTGAGGGTAACAGCTGCTCCAAAGCCCGCAGCAGCTCCGATTGAGAACTTCTCCATTGTTTTTGAGAAAGTATCCGATACCTCGGCAAAGATGTTCATGGGCTGGGATAAGACGGTTGTTGAAGTTCCGGTCACGTTTTAGTACACGCTGTATTTTGGCATAATTCTTTCTCTGGTTCGTATTTACAACCAAGCCAAGAGGAAGATGGATGATATAAATGACAGTATTCAGGCGTTTTTCGAGGATTATGAAAGGCGGTTCGAAGAAGGTTTGGCAGGGAATGCAGTTGCAGAAGATACGGCAAAAGCTTTCGCTGAATTTTTTGTAGAGGCAAGTCCGGCAGGAGTTTCAGGTGGGAAAAATGACTCGGCGTTCTGGGAGTCTGTTCCAAAAGGCTACGAATTTTACCGGTCGATAGGTATTCATAAAATGGAGATCAGGCAGGTGGATATCACCGAGCTGGACGATCTGCATTACCTTGTAGATGTTCGTTGGCAGTCGTTTTATATGAAGGATGGGGTCGAGGGTTCCATTGAATTTAGTGTTATTTACTTCCTGCAGCATTTAAATGGCACACTCAAAATATTCGCTTACATCACAGGCGACGAACAAAGAATACTGAAACAAAGCGGACTGATTTAGATTTCCGGCTGGCATTATTATTGCAAAGGCAGGTTGAGGGTTGACAAACCACAGCCTGCCTTTTTTCGCTAAAAACCAAACCAGTATGAACATCAGAAAACTCGCCGCGGTATATGTGCTGGCCGCATTTGCCGTGGCCGGATGCAACAGTAAAGTCAGTGATAAGGAAAAAGAGGAAGCCGCCAAGTCCGGTCCTGATTCTGCCAATACTGAAACGGGTAGCCTCACTTTGCCAGCTCCATTTACAACAGAGTCCGTAGAGAACAGGCCTGAGGAAGCGGGGTGGCCCGAAGGCAAAATGCCGGTGGCGCCTGAGGGTTTTGTGGTTACCAAATATGCAGATAAGCTCGACAGTCCGCGCTGGACTTACCAGGCGCCAAATGGCGACGTGTTCGTGGCGGAGTCAAATACCAAGAAGAGTGCCGACAGGATTACGTTGTTACGCGATGTTAACAAAGACGGGAAGCCCGAAATCAGGGAGATATTCATGGAAAAGCTGAACAAGCCGCTGGGAATGCTGGTATTGAACAACTTTTTCTATGTAGCGAATACCGACGGTGTTTTCAGGTATGCTTACAAGCCGGGCGATACCAAAATCACGAGCAAAGGAGAGAAGATCGTTGAGTTACCAGCTGGCGGTTATAATAACCACTGGACCAGAAACCTGCTTGCGAATGCAGATGGATCGAAGATTTACATTTCGGTAGGTTCTGCCAGTAATGTGGCTGATCATGGAATTGATGAAGAAAAGCGCCGGGCCAATATCCTGGAAGTAAATCCGGACGGAAGTGGTGAAAGGGTATTTGCAAGCGGATTGAGAAATCCCGTAGGAATGGACTGGGCTCCGGGTAGTAAGGTATTGTGGACTGCGGTAAACGAAAGAGATTTGTTAGGCGACGATCTGGTGCCTGACTACATAACGAGTGTAAAAGAAGGTGGCTTTTATGGCTGGCCTTACGCTTATTTCGGGCAAAACGAAGATCCGAGAAGAAAAGGCGAGCGGCCTGACCTGGTAAAAAAGACCATTGTACCTGACGTGCCGGTGGGATCGCACACTGCTTCACTCGGATTGGCTTTTTACGATAAAACAAAATTCCCGGCGAAGTATCAAAATGGTGCATTCGTTGGTCAACACGGATCATGGAACCGGTCTAAAATCTCGGGATACAAAGTTGTTTTCATCCCATTCAAGGGCGGTAAACCTGCCGGAAAGCCTGAGGATTTCCTGACAGGTTTCGTAGAAAGTGAAAAGAAAGTCTACGGTCGCCCGGTCGGAGTAACTGTGCTGGAAGACGGTTCAATGCTGGTTAACGATGATTCCGGGAATACGATCTGGCGCGTGGCCATTAAGTAGGAGAGAATAAAGAAGATAGTACAGCGGCCAGGTTTTTAAACCTGGCCGTTTTTTTGTTTTCAGATAAACTAAAAATAAATTAGGAAAATTATACCGATCGGTATAATTTTGTTACGTCAACTGAATAGAAGAATGAGCAAGGCAGAACGGACACGGCAATTTATCATCGAGAAAACGGCACCTATTTTCAATGTGAAAGGTTTTGCCGGGACTTCACTGAATGATATTATCCATGCGACCGGACTGACCAAAGGTAGCATCTATGGTAATTTCGAGAACAAAGACGATGTGGCGCTGGCTGCATTTGACCATAACATTAAAAACATGTTCTCGGCCATTTCAACTGAAATGGATAAGAGAGCTACTTACAAGGAGAAGTTGATGGTGTATGCAGATATTTACGAGAACTTCTTTCATCACCCGTTTCCGTCCGGCGGCTGCCCCATTCTGAACACATCCACCGAAGCTGATGACACCCACCCCGAGCTAAAACAAAGAGCCGCAGCAGCAATTACCAACTGGAAGATTGCAGTATCCAATCTGATCAAAAAAGGCATTGCTACAAACGAGTTCAATGCGGAGGTGGATCCCGACGAGGCGGCGATCAGTATCGTTGCATTGATCGAGGGTGGTATTATGATCGGGAAGGTGACAGGGAAACTAAACTACCGGAATGCGATTATGAAGTCTGTCAGAAAAATGATCGAGGATTTAGAATAAAAAAATTTTACCCAGAAATATACCGATCGGTATATTATTTTGCAACAATCAAAATGTAAAGCAATGAAAACCACAGGAAACACAATTTTGATCACAGGAGGAAGCGCCGGTATTGGCTGGGAAATAGCAAAGGCTTTTTCGGTAAGCGGCAATCAAGTTATCATCACCGGGCGAGACGAACAGCGACTTGCCAACGCAGCTTCACAGCTGAAAAATGTAACACCGATTGTAATGGTATACCGCCCAAGGAAGTTGCTGATGCGCTTATTCACGCTTTTGAAACAGACACTTTTGAGGTGCGCGTTGGTCGCACAGAATCGCTGTTTCAACTATACCTGAGCTCGCCGACCGAGGCGCTCCGCACGATGAATCCGGACGCAAAGTTTTAATTACGCCGGTTTCGCCGGTCTTTGAGAAAGCAAATATATACGCAGAATGATGGGACAGAAAATAGCTTCTGCAATGCAAATGGGAATCATTACGACGGGCGTGATTTCGTTTACTTTGATTTCCGTAAATATTGGATTTGTTGCCAATTTTTTGGTGATTTGGCTGAAATCTTGGAGCCTGGTCCACTTGCTTGTTGTCCCTGTGATACTTGTTGTTGGTCAATGGGTGCAGTAGTTTGTGGCAATTATGTTCAAAGATGCAGTTACTGAGGAGTTTGAATGATCATCTCCTGAGTCTTCGAAAACGTTTCAAATTTTTATGAAAAGAGTAGTTGTTACAGGATTGGGAGTGATTTCTCCCCTGGGGAATTCGGTAGGCGAATTCTGGGAAAATATTGTGAATGGTAAAAGCGGTGCTGCTACCATCACGAAAATAGATGTTTCCAAATTTAAAACGAGATTTGGCTGTGAAGTCCGGGACTTTAATCCGGAAGAATTCATTGAAAAAAAGGAGCTGAAAAAATACGATCTGCATACGCAATACGCGATTGCAGCTTCCGATATGGCGATCAAAGATGCTGCGCTGGACTTCGAGACAATGGACATCACAGACCGCCACGATGTAGGTGTGATCTGGGCGACAGGAAATGGTGGAATGGGCACGTTTGAAGACCAGCTGCTTGAATTCCATGCATCTAACGGAGTGCCTCGTTTCAGTCCGTTCTTTATTCCGAAAATGATCGTGGATATCGCAGCAGGTGTGATTTCGATCCGCCACAAGCTGCACGGACCCAACTATTGTACCGTATCTGCCTGCGCATCTTCCAACACCGCATTGATCGCCGCCTTTGATACCATTAGAATGGACAAGGCGAAAGTAATGGTAGCGGGTGGTTCGGAAGCGGCCATTATCTATTCGGCATTGGGTGGTTTCGGTGCGGCACAGGCACTTTCCAAACGAAATGATGATCCCGCGACTGCTTCGCGACCATTTGACAAAGACCGCGACGGGTTTGTAATGGGCGAAGGTGCAGCCGCATTGATCCTCGAAGATCTTGAATTTGCGGTTGCAAGAGGTGCAAAAATTTATGCTGAAATCGTAGGTGGCGGAATGGCCGCAGACGCGTACCATCTTACCGGAACTCCGCCTGACGGAATGGGCGCCGCACTTGGAATGCGGAAAGCGTTAAAAGAAGCAGGAATCACACCCGACAAGATCGACTACGTAAATGCCCACGCTACTTCCACAGGTCTCGGGGATATGAGCGAACTGAATGGGATCAAGACAGTTTTCGGTGATCACCAGGTTGCGATCAGCGCGACTAAATCCATGACCGGGCACTTACTTGGCGCTGCTGGTGCCGTAGAAAGTATTGTTTGTGCGCTGGCAGTTCAAAATGATGTTATTCCGGGTACAATCAACACCGAAAACCTGGACGAAAATGTACCTGAGGGGATGAATATCATTCTTGGCGAGTCAGTGAAGCAGACGGTTAACTATGCGCTGAACAATACATTCGGCTTCGGCGGTCACACTGCGACTTCTATTTTCAAGAAATACACTGCTTAGAAGTTAATCCAATAACTCTGAAAGTACCTCAACTACCCCGTTTTCATCGTTGCTTTTAGCGATGAAGCGGGCTATTTTTTTGATATCCGGGTGCGCATTCGCCATCGCGTAGGAGTACCCTGCTTTTCCAAGCATTTCCAGATCATTCAGATAATCTCCGAATGCCATTGTTTGTTCCGGAGAGATATTGAATTTCTCCTGCAAAACCTCCATGGCGCGGCCTTTATTGGCCCTTTTGTCTGAAATATCCAGCCAGATCGGTCCCGATACTTTCACTTTCAGAACATCTTCATACTTCTTGTAATGCGGGTAGCTGTTCACTTCTGACCCGGCCAGGTCGCATACAGTAAATTTAAGAAATTGGTCATCCTTCACTTCAAGCAGGTCTTCAACGATCTCGTACCTCTCAAAATAGAGTTTCAGGTGATCTATAAATTCCTGCTCATCATTTTCCACATAAGCTTTTTTCTTCCCGCAAATGATCGGATACGTGTTGGGAATGCCGCGCGAGATAGTTACCAGTTCTTTTACAAGCTCGGGATCAGTAGCCTGCACATGAATTTCTTCATCCTTAAAAACCACATAGCTCCCATTCTCGGCAGCAAAAATCACTTCATCACAGACATTTTCCAGCGTTTTGGTAAGATTGAAATACTGCCGCCCGCTTGCCGCCACAAAAATGATCCCGTGTTCTTTGATCTTTCTGAAAATGGGGTAAAATGATTCGTGGAGTTCGTGTCTGGAGTTCAAAAGCGTACCGTCCATATCGGTCGCGATCAGCTTGATGTCGGAAAAATGCATACCGGATTTTAATGTAATTACCTGATCAATCAAGGTAAATACACCTGCTTAGGTTCCAGTATGTGTTTGATTTTTAGAAAAGACGGTATTTTGCGCCAATTCTGATCACGTCCATGTAAGCCCCAAAACTGCCGCCGTCATAGTTTCCCATCCAGTTTTTCAAACCGTAGGAATATCCCGCCCGAAAGCTCAGTTTGTCTGAACCGACTTCGAGCTGTAACCTGGGACGGAAGTCAAAACCAGGGATGATATCGGTTTCACTACGAGTTCTTTTGAAATTATCAGTGACTGAGAGCTTATGGTAACTATCGAGTCCGATCCCGAAATCAGCGCCACCCGAAAGCGCAATGTGTAAATCTTCCTTTACATTGAACTGATAGCCTATGTATGGAAAAATATTGGCGAAATGATTGTAGCTGATACTTTTACCCTCCACCTGCATGATCATATCGTCGAGCTGTAATTCAGTAAGTGAAGCCTTTGTCCTCAAAAGTTCGTAGCCGAGATCGAGCCCGAGTAACACATTGCTTTTGGTCTGTCTTTGAAGAACGATCCCGGCTCCGTAGGAAGCTGCATTTTTCGCACCAAAGGAATTTGCCTGGCTTCCTTCACACCTGCAAAACGGTCCGCCCGTGCTGAGGGAAGTTTCTTTCACTGTCGATTTTCCACGGAATGAACCCAGGCCGCCATTGAGGTAAACGGACAGCGAAGTTTTTTGCGCCAATGCAGGTTGCACCAAAAAGGAAAATAGGAGGAAGTAGAGCAGTTTCATAGGGTTAGTTTTAAATGGTTACAAAAGCATGAGTTTGCGATTCGTAAAATGGTTGGAATGACCGGAAACTTAATATGGCCTTGAATGGTGTTACAAATTGTTCATACAGCGAAACCCGCATTCCTTTTTTGCTGTTGAAAAACTACCGGTGCACCCGGGCTGACTTCTTCGTTGCATGAAATTTTCAAAATACTACCTTGCCGCCTTCATTTCCTTTGTGATCTGGGGGTTTTTCAGTTTAGCGCTCAAACCGCTTGCCGCCTACGCTTCACTTGATATCCTCTTCTACCGCGTTTTTCTTTGTGCGGTGATTATGGCGGTAATCAGTTTTTTTGTCAGGGTCAAAGTTTTGAAGGCTAACATCAGGCTGCTGCGTGCATTGCCTGCCAAACAGCGATTCCGGGCGGTGTGGCTCACTTTGCTGGGAGGTATATTGCTGACTGCTAACTGGTTTTTCTTCATTTACGTGATGAACCACATCAGCATCAAAGCGGCTTCTTTCGCTTACCTGGTTTGCCCGATTATGACGACCGTGATTGCCTATTTTGTATTAAGTGAAAAGTTAAGCAAATGGCAGTGGGTTGCAGTAGGGTTGAGTGTTTTCAGTTGTTTGTTGCTGTCTTTCAACAATATAGCCGATATTGCTTACAGTCTTATCGTGGCGGGATCTTACGCGCTTTACCTGGTGAGCCAGCGGAAGAATGTTGGTTTGGATAAGTTCCTGGTGTTAACTGTCCAGATCCTGTTTTCAGCATTGCTCCTGTTTCCATTTTATCCCGCGTACAGTGAGGGTATCCCCACCGAAACTTCCTTTTACGCATTGATTTTTGTGATCGCAGTCCTGTTTACGATTGTGCCGCTTTACCTAAATTTATATGCATTGCAGGGTGTGACTTCGTCTACAATGGGCATTTTGCTTTACATTAACCCGCTGATGAATTTCGCGATTGCGTTGCTTTATTATCACGAAAACATCAATTCCATTCAGATTATCGGCTACTCGCTGATCCTGGTTTCCATTGTTGTTTTTAATGAAAGGTTCATCTTTGGCCGGCGGCGGACTGCGCTGGTTTAAGGTTTTTGGTATACAATGGATTGAATGAATTTTCGGTACCAGAATGCTGTAAAAAGCTGGCGGTAACCCGCGGAATGGAATAAAGAACTTGTCTCGGGAAGCTGGTTCGCTTCTACTTCGGAGAGCAGTTTAAAAAACAAATACATGGATTTAAGCAGCCAGTTCTTCCAGGAGCGGCTGCTTTTTTTATCCATATGAAAATCTGTAAAAAGCCACTTGCCGCCGGGATGAAGCATTTTATCAAACTTTTGAAAAACCCGGCCGGCTTTCTCCTGCTTGAAGTTATCGAAGAGAAATGCTGTGATAACTATGTCAAAATGCGATTCTGTGCCATAATCCTCAATAGCGGAATGCACGATTGCGACCGTGTTTTTCCCGGTAAACCTTTTTTCAGCCTTTCGGATCATTTTTTCTGAAATCTCCACATACGTAATGTGCAGCCCGGCGGGATGCCGCTCCGTGATCGCTTCCAGGATGCCGCCGGTTCCTCCTCCCGCAATCAGGACCTTTGCTTTTTCGGGAATGTAAGGGACAAGTGCCTGCTGCGCCTGTATCTGTGCATTGCGGAACACAATCCTGCTGAGAGGATCGTAAAACCAGGCGACGCGATCGTAATTGTTTTTCACTGCTCTGGCGGTTTTTAATTTGTAAAAAAGCTTCCTGCAATGCCGCAAAGGGCTTTTACCAACAATAATCCATCGATAACAATCAGGTAAAACAAAACACTTCTTGGTTTTTGCAGCGTAAATGCAACACCCAGCAGACTGACAAACGGGAGGAGATTAAAAAGGATGGTGGGCGTACTCAGTTGGCGGAACAATGCGAATGTAAGGTAGGAAACGAGTCCGACCAGCAGCAGCGGTACCAGCACATACAAGATCGTTTTCCGTAGTCCAAACCGCACAGCGAAGGTTTTCAGCTGAATGTTGGCATCGTCGGCATAATCCTTCATATCGAACATAATTGCATTCACCGTGCAGAACATCCAGTTTTTTACAAATAACCAGAACATGAACATCGGTTCCTGAACTGACACACCCTGTTCTATTTTCAGCATGGTGATCGGGAACATGTTGACAAACCCGGCCCACACAAAACCGATTACAAAAGCTTTGAGCCAGCCTGTATTCCGGAGGTTGAATGAAAATACCGATTTGGGTAAAAGTCCGTAGTACAAAACGCCGGCCGCAGGTACTGCCACTAAAACCAGCCAGTTAAGTAGTGGCAGGTGTAGCAGCTTTGAAAAATCTTTGACCAAAAACCAAACCGACAATGCGGCGCAAATTGTGAAAAGTGCAACCTGACTGCGTCGGATGAAGCGATAATGCGTGCGGTACCATTCTGTTCTGGGGTTGTTTGAGAACGAAGAACTTGGAGCGGTAGAGTAGGCGATGGTATAGTAGAAGACCGTCGCGCAGAAAATCAGGATATAGTAGGGAATAGAATTAAATGGCAAATCGAGCTGAAATATCGTTTCCAGCGACAATGCGACAGCAAGAGCGCCGACAAAGTAGTTGGCAAAAAAGATAAAAGCTGTCAAACGCCTGATCATCATAAATAGCAGTTTTCTGCCTGATTATAGTATTGTAATAACGACTTAGAATTTTCCAAGACCACATCCAAACCTCACCGGTATTTTATACATTAGTTTTACCAATCATTGTTAAATCAACATTATGAAGAAAATTTCCCTGATACTGATCTTAACCCTGCAAGTATTTGTCAGCTTTGGTCAAAAAGACCCTGTTGTTGAAAATATCGTTAAAGAAGCAACAGATAATTCACAACTGGAAAAGCTGGCTCACGAATTACTGGACGTAATCGGTCCGCGGCTGGTAGGCTCGCCGCAGATGCAGCAGGCGCACGAATGGGCGGTTGAAAAATACAAAGGGTGGAACATCACCGCCAAAAACGAGAAGTGGGGCGAATGGCGTGGCTGGGAGCGGGGTGTATCGCACATTGATATGGTGGCACCGCGTGTAAAATCACTCGAAGGAATGCAGCTTGCATGGAGCCCGGGCACGGGTGGGAAAGCGGTTGTAGCCGATGTAATTATTTTGCCGGATGTAGCGGATTCAGTTGCATTCCAAAAGTGGCTGCCTTCGGCAAAAGGTAAGTTTGTAATGATCAGCATGAACCAGCCCACGGGCCGGCCCGACTATAACTGGGAGGAATTTGCAACGAAAGAGTCTTTTGAGAAAATGAAAAAAGACCGCGATGCGAAGACAGAAGCCTGGGCAAACCGCATTAAAAAAAGCGGGTATAATGCGCGTACACTTCCGGTTGCACTTGAAAAAGCAGGCGCTGCGGGGATCGTAATGAGTTATTGGTCAAAAGGTTTTGGTGCCAACAAAATCTTCGGTGCCTATACCAAGAAAATCCCGACTGTGGACATTGCTCTTGAAGATTACGGCTTGCTGTACCGCCTGGCTGAATCGGGACACACACCTAAAATCAGCGTGAGAGCTGATGCGAAAGAAACGGGCGTAGCACAAACATTCAATACAATCGGCGAAATTAAGGGGACTGAAAAACCAAATGAATATGTAATGCTTTCAGCGCATTTTGACTCCTGGGATGGAGGTACCGGCGCTACTGATAATGGTACCGGCACCATCGTGATGATGGAAGCAATGCGTATCCTGAAAAAAGTGTATCCGAATCCAAAACGGACGATCCTGGTAGGGCACTGGGGAAGCGAGGAGCAGGGACTGAATGGTTCCCGCGCATTCGTGGAAGATCACCCGGAAATTGTACAGAATATCCAGGCGCTTTTCAACCAGGATAATGGAACGGGCAGGGTTGTGAGCTTGCAGGGACAGGGTTTCCTGAATTCTTACGATTACCTCGGTCGCTGGCTATCGAAAGTACCCGAGTCTATCAAAGCCCCTATCGATACCCGTTTCCCGGGCGCACCTGGTAGTGGTGGCTCTGATTTTGCTTCATTCGTTGCAGTGGGAGCGCCTGCTTTTTCACTGAGCTCATTAAACTGGTCGTATGGAACTTATACCTGGCACACCAACCGGGATACATATGATAAAATTGTTTTTGACGATGTAAGAAGCAATGCGATACTGGCGGCGATTATGGCTTATCAGGCCAGCGAAGATCCTGCAAAAGCATCAAGGGACAGAGTAGTGCTGCCGCTAAATTCGAATGGCCAGCCGGGCGCTTGGCCTGAGCAGCGGAAGGCGACGCGGAAGGGAGGAATGGAGTAGCGGCGCTTCGACTGCGCTCAGCGTGACAAGTGCTTGTGGGGCTTCGGCTCCGCTCAGCGTGACAAGTGCTTGTGGGGCTTCGACCGCCCGGCGGCCCGGTGCGCTCAGCCTGACAAAGCTTGTGTAGAGCAATTGAGAAGTGTCTTAAGTGTGTTGAATATTTGACTAGAAAGGAAATGCGGATAGAGCAGGTTTTTGGCTTTGATGAGGAGGTACTTGTTGTTCGGAGTTTTGAGCAGGGGGCTGAGCCTGAGGGGCAGTCTATGTTCAGGGCGGAGAAGGGGGAGGTTTGGTGGTTTTCTTCGACGGAGCTTTGGCTTGGTTTGGGGAAAGCGCCGAAGCTGCCGGCTATTATCAGGATTTTTCGGTCGCTTTTTTTCAAAAGAAAAGACCGCTGGCCGGAGCAGATTAGGCTTGATGCGAGAGGCAAAAGTCCTGAGTGGATCGAGCATGCGATTATCGGGATTATGTTAGGCGGGTATAACCTGCAACTTTATAAAACTGAGCCAAAGCCTTTTAGTGAGTTTTTCAAAAATGGCTTGTTGCAGATCCTGACGGAAGAAGGTATTTCAATTGAAGACAATATAGCTGCTGCGCAAAAAATAGCTTTGGTTCAAATCCGCATCATGGATCTGATGAATGCGCCGGGCAACTACAAAACTCCTACGTTACTTGGCGAGTGGGCGAAAAAATCGGCCGAAGAAAACGGATACCAGGTTACTGTTTTTGACAAACAAAAACTGGAAGAGCTGGGCATGCACGCATTGTTGGCAGTAAGCAAAGGCAGTACGGAACCTCCCGTGATGATCGTTTCCGAATATGTACCGGCTAGCTACACGAAAACAGTTGCATTGGTAGGAAAAGGTGTCACATTCGATACGGGCGGCATTTCGGTCAAACCTTCTGCCAATATGCATTTGATGAAAAGCGATATGGGCGGGGCTGCTGCTGTGTTGGGCATGGTTGAACTTGCTGCTCAGCTCCAACTTCCCGTGCGTATTATCGGCATTATTCCGTCTACCGAGAATGCAGTTGACGGCGCGGCGATGAAACCTGGCGATGTGATCGGATCTTACTCGGGCAAAACCATTGAAGTGATCGATACCGACGCAGAAGGCCGCCTGATCCTTGCCGACGGGCTTAGTTATGCAGTACGTAATTTCCAGCCCGACATCCTGGTCGATCTTGCCACATTAACCGGCAGCGTAATCCAAACCCTGGGCTACGAAGCGGCCGGCCTTTTTACACCAAATGATGAGCTTGCAATGGACTTGTCAGCATCGGGTGAAGTGACGGGAGAGCGGGTGTGGCGGTTGCCCGTTTGGGATGAATATAAAGAGGAAATCAGCTCGGATATAGCTGATGTGAAAAATTACCACGGAAAGCCACTGGCTGGCGCAATCGTGGCGGCAAAATTTCTGGAAGCATTTACGGATGAACATCCTGCCTGGGCGCACCTGGATATTGCGGGAATGGCTTTCGGTGATAGTGAATTTGCGCCGGGAAGGGCAGGTACCGCCTATGGTATCCGGTTGTTGACGCACTATCTTTCTGCATTAAGTTAGTGTAAATGGCTGTTGCTGGTCTGTTTTTTGCTGCGAAGTCACGCAAAATTAATCGTGGCTTTACTTGTCTCGCTGCGGCTTTTTGCTAGATTTACCAACGCTACTTTCCACATAACAAGTTGTTTATGGTCCGACCTCTGACATTTCTTTGCATTTCTACTTACTTCAAAGGCAATGATTTCCTCCGGGCTTGTAAAGAAGCGGGGAATAAAGTGTTTTTGATCACAGCCAAAAAGCTTGAAGGCAAGCCCTGGGCGCGCGAGGCTGTGGATGAGTTTTTCTATGTGCAGGAAGGTGAGGATGGAACATACAATATGTCGGAAATCATCAACGGCCTGGCTTACGTAATGCGAAGCAGGCCCATTGACAGGGTAGTAGCGCTGGACGATTTTGATGTTGAAAAAGCAGCCCATATCCGCGAATATTTCAGGATCCCCGGAATGGGGCAAACTACGGGGCGGTATTTCCGGGACAAGCTTGCGATGCGCACCAAAGCAGCCGAATCGGGGATTCTGGTACCCGCGTTTTCAGCCCTTTTTAATGATGATCAAATCAATCAGTTCGTTGAAAAATATGCGGGTCCGTGGATGATCAAGCCCCGCTCGGAAGCTTCTGCGACTGGTATCAAAAAGCTGGAAACTGCGGAAGAACTCTGGGAAACCATTCACCAGCTCGGCGACAAGCGGCACGCATACCTGGTGGAACAGTTTAAGCCCGGCGACGTTTACCACGTTGATTCGATTTCATACAATGGCAGGGTTATCTTCTCGTGGAACAGCAAGTACCTGGCGCCTCCGTTTGATGTGGCGCATGGAGGAGGGATATTCAGGTCGGTTACGGTTCCTTTTGACTCCGCCGAGGATCATGCACTAGAAACGCTCGCCATTGATTTGTTAAAAGCATTTGGCCTGAAACACAGCGCGTCGCATACCGAAGTGATCCGGTGTTATGACGATGGTAAATACTATTTCCTGGAAACATCTTCCCGCGTTGGCGGTGCCAATCTTTCAGAAATGGTTGATGCTTCATCCGGGATCAATCTCTGGAAGGAGTGGGCCAAAATGGAAACCGCCGAAGCAAAAGGCGAAAATTACAAGCTCCCTCCTGTTCGCAAGGAGTATTCGGGCATTATCATGTCACTCGCGCGACAGGAATGGCCTGATATATCAGTTTTCAATGATCCTGAGATCGTGTGGCGAATGAATGAGCCTTATCACGTCGGACTGGTTGTCCGCTCCAAATCCCGCGATCGTGTCATTGAGCTGCTGGATAAATACGCAGTAATTATCCAACAAGATTATCACGCCTCCGCACCTGCACCCATGCGGCCAACGCACTAAGTTTCTTGATTGTTCTTGATTGTTTGCCGGGAAGCTTCGGTTCAGATTTATTTTTCCAGAGATGTGACCAGTTGGGAGATTGAGCGTCTAAACGTCGTATCAATTTCACAAGAATTTTATGGGAAAACCAGCAGGTCAGTCGCTGTTTGTATCTATCAAACGGCTGATTGAGGAGAGTAAGAATCAGGTTTCTTCAACAAAAACTACATAAGGCAGTTGAAGTGGCACAGCACAAACTTGCGCAAAGGTCGAAGTAGCAGCTACAGTTGATTAATAAGGCTGGGAAAAAAGCGGGTTTCCATCAAACAAGCTCCGCTTTTGCGACAAACATTTTCAGGGTTGCTGCTGCTCCGTTTTGTTTAAAGGATTGTAAATGGGCGGCGATAGTTGAGACGAGGGGTTCTGTTTTGCTCAGGTCTTTACCCCAGATAGACGATTCTTTCAGGATACTTTTCACCATATCATAAAGCGAGCCCATTTGCCATTTTTGGTGAAAGAAGGCGGCTTTCTCATCATTGATCAGGTAATATTCACCATTACTCTGGCCATAAAACTGGTCACCGTCCTTTCTGGCTGGCTTCATGTACCAGATATAAGCTGCGTAGCCAAATGCGATATGTTCAGGAATTGTGCCACGTGTTTTTTCAAAATTGGAAAATACGGGTACTACACGCGCAAGTATTTTCGCGGAGTAATTCTGGGTGATATTCAGCCATTGATGCTGGATGTGCAGATTTTTAAAGCGCTCAATGACCTGCATACTGAACGTCACTGCAAGCCCGTCCGGAAGCGGATAAGGAATTGCAGGTACTATTTCGGTGAGCATCAGGTCAGTAATGAATGCAGCAAAGTCAGCATTTGACATCGCTTCTGCTACCGTTTTAAAACCGCATAAATGCGCCAGTCCGCTGCCCAGTGTGTGTGCGCCATTGAGTAAACGCAGTTTCAGCTCACGGTAAAGCTCAATATCAGGTTCAATCACCAGCCCCGCATCGATTCCGTAAAAACCAATTTTTTGCCTGATCGTTTCATCGCCTTCTATCGCCCACAAATGGTAATGCTCTGCTGTGATCAGCAGTTCGTCCTGGTAGCCCAGTTCTTCTTCCAGAAGTTTGTGTGTGGTTTCCTCCGGCTTACCGGGCACAATGCGGTCTACCAGAGAGTTGCAAAAATGGTTATGTTGTTCAATCCAATCGATAAATGCGCCTTCGAGCCCATTCCGGTGGGCGAGTTCCAGAACAATCGCTTCCAGCTTGCGTCCATTATCTGTAATCAGTTCAGTCGGGATAATCACAACGCCACGCTCCGGGCTGCCTGAAAACGCGACATAGCGTGCATACAGGAAAGCCAGCAATTTGCCCGGGAACGAGACCGGCGGCCACTGGTAAATATCGTCCTGAACAAGCTGGATGCCAGTTTCCGTTGTATTTGAAATCACAATGCTGATCGCAGGGTTCCGGGCGAGATCAAGTACGAGCGACCATTGTGTTTTGGCATAAATTACCCGGCTGATCGCCGATGAGATGATATTTTCAGCAGCTGGTTTTCCATCAACGGTACCTCTTGTACAAAGCGTGTATAAGTTGTTCTGCCGCTCAAATGCTTTCAGGTCACCTTTGCTGGTTGATTTTACAACTACAATCCGCCCATTGAAAACACCTTGTCTGTTGGCTTTATCAATGAAGAAGTCCGAAAGTCCGCGCAGAAATGCACCGGTGCCAAACTGAAGTACCTTTTCGGGCAGCTGAAATACAGTGTCCGGCGGTACGATCACGCCCGGATGATTTCTGAGCTGGCGGAGTTTTTCCCTGAAAAGGTAGTTCATGGCAGTGGAGTTATCAGTTTGGCGGCGGCAGAAGTCGGTTGCTGGTTTGCAATTCGGGTTTGTCTTTTTCGGGGTAAGACCTAAATTTAGCGTCTGTTCTACTACGACTACACCTGAACGAGTTTAGACTGAATTATTAGAAATATCAAATACCAAATTGTCTTTTTTTGTGCAATCGTTATCGGGAACGTTGCCAGCAAGTAAGACAGGACCCTGAACTTATCCTCTGTTTACCCTATCATTAGTGATTTAGCATTCAATCTGTTAGATGCTGATTGCCGGGTTTTGAATAAAATTTGTACTAAACAAACTTTCTTTTGGAAGCAATTACAATCAAGGATATTGCAAAGGCGCTTAATTTGTCTACATCGACTGTTTCTCGTGCATTAAGGAACAGCTATGAGATCAATCCTGAGACAAAGCGGCTGGTTATGGAGTATGCCGAGCGGATGAATTACCGGCCTAATCCGATCGCATTGAGCCTGAAAGACAGTAAAAGCAAGTCAATCGGCGTGATAATCCCTGAAATTGCCAACCATTTCTTTTCGCAGCTTATCAACGGGATAGAGTCCATTGCCTACAACCTGGGTTACCACGTTGTGATTTTTCAAAGTCACGATTCTTATGAGCGAGAAGTGGCCAATACCAACTACCTCGTTTCCAGGAAAGTAGATGGTCTCCTCGTATCACTTGCCAACCTGACGACCAATCTGATCCACTTTCAGGAATTGATGGAAAAAGGATTGCCCATTGTTTTTCTGGACAGGGTACCGAAAGAAATTGAAACGCATAAGGTTGTAGCCGACAATTTTGCAGGAAGCTATGAGGCCACGCAGCATCTGATACTCAGCGGAAGAAAGCGCATCGCGCATCTCACAAGCCCTATTTATTTGTCCATTACCACAGAGCGGCTTGCTGGCTACAAGCAGGCGCTGGAAGATTATGGTATCCCATTTGAAGAATCTTACGTCAAATACTGTCAGTACGGCGGCAAAGTGGTGAGTGAAAATGAGGCTGCTGTGTTGGAAATGCTGAATTTACCCGAGCCACCTGATGCGATTTTCACCGCGAGCGACAAACTCACGACAGGCTGTATGTCGGTACTTCAGCAACGTAAAATCAGGATACCCGAAGAGATTGCGATTGTAGGTTTTACCAATATCAGCGTAGCCGAGCTCCTGAATCCACCCCTTACCGCCGTTGTGCAGCCCGCCACCGAAATGGGGCAGCAGGCTGTTGAGCTGCTGATCAGGCTGATCGAACATCCTGAGCGGACTACCGAATTTGAGATCCGTTCGCTGAAAACTTCACTGATCCCGCGACAGTCTTCTGCCGGGATTTTGTAATTTCGGTTTGCATTAATTTTCACATAAATGATCAGTCTTCCGGTTGGTGACGCGCTCTTCAACTATCGTGTTGCGGGCGTAGCCATTTTAAATGGAAAAATCCTGTTGCACAAAACACCTTCCGACAACTTCTGGAGTCTTCCTGGTGGGAGGGCAGAGATATTCGAATTTTCAAAAGATACCCTGGCCAGGGAAATGCTCGAAGAAACCGGAATGGAGGTGAAAGTGGGCGAAATGCTTTGGGTATCGGAGAATTTCTTTCAGTATACCGGGAAACGTTACCACGAGATCGGGTTTTACTTTTCAATGGAAATACCAGGCCTGGAAAGCCAGTCAGATTTCCTGGGCAGCGAAGGTGCGGAAGATTTGTTGTTCAAATGGATTGATGTAAATGCGTTGAAAACCGAGCGCATTTATCCTGCATTCCTGGCCGAGGAACTGGCGATGAACCCACTCAGGACAAAGCATTTCTCTTCTGATTTTATTGATCTCGATCAGCCAATCCTTTAAAATTTATTCCCATGTTTTCGACTTCCAGGTTGAAATCCAAGCTGCCTCACGTAGGTACCACGATTTTTACAAAAATGTCCAGGCTCGCCGAAGAGCATCAGGCGATCAATCTTGCACAGGGTTTTCCTGAATTCGACTGCTCGCCCGAGCTACAAAGGCTGGTCGACAAGTACGTAAAAGGTGGCAAAAACCAGTATGCGCCGATGGCAGGCGTAATGTCGCTGCGGGAAGCTATTTCAAAGAAAACTTGGGAAGCTTCGGGACACGAATATCATCCTGAAACAGAAATTACCATTACCAGCGGCGCTACCGAGGCTTTGTACGTGGCGGTTTCCACGATTGTCAATCCTGGCGATGAAGTAGTTGTGTTCGAGCCTGCTTACGATAGCTATGTTCCGGTCATTGAGCTGAATGGCGGCGTGCCTGTATTTGTTACATTGGATGCACAATATGAAGCGGTGGACTGGAATGCAGTAGCTGCTGTAATCACGGACAAAACGGTGGCAATCATGATCAATACGCCGCATAATCCAACCGGGAACGTTTGGTCGCAAGCTGATATGCAGCGGCTCGCGGCACTTGCTGAGCGGCACGAGCTGTATGTGATCAGCGACGAGGTTTATGAGCATATTGTTTTTGATGAGCGGAAACACATTCCGGCAGCGTCGATACCTGCATTGGCTGCGCGCACTTTTCTTTGCGGTTCTTTTGGTAAAACTTTTCATACAACGGGCTGGAAGCTGGGCTACTGTCTCGCACCGGCCGCATTGACTGCCGAGTTTCGTAAAATTCACCAGTTCCTGGTGTTCAGTGTGGTGACTCCATTCCAGTTTGCAGTGGCCGAATACCTGAACGAACCGGCGCATTATCTTTCCCTGTCTGCATTTTACCAGGAGAAAAGAGATTTGTTTTTGAATGCAATCGACGGGATCGGATTTATAGCAAAACCTTCGCAAGGCAGCTTTTTCCAGAATGTTTCTTACGAAAATTTAACCGACCAAAACGATCTGATTCTTGCCGAAAGGTTGACAAAAGAAGCCAAAGTCGCCTCCATCCCGGTATCTGCCTTTTACTCAAGACCCGCCGGGTACAAGACCCTGCGTTTTTGTTTTGCCAAAAATGATGAAACCCTTCTGAGAGCAGCGGAAAAATTACGGAAGGTTGTTTGGTGAGCACGAAAAAAGTCGTATCTTGGTGTGACAAAATTCGGATATGAAACAGATACAGTATCAGCAACCCGATGAAATGACACCAATGCGCATTGCTGCCGAGCCGGAGGTAATGTATATGGCGCGCCCCAGGATCAGCGAGTTTTCGGTTTCGAAATTTCAGGATCTTTGCACAAAGCTGTTGTTTACCCAACAGGAATGGGCGGATATACTGCACATTAGTGACCGTACTTTACAACGATATTTAAAGGATCAAAAACCTTTTGAGGGGCTGTATGCCGAGCATTTGTATCAGCTCGAAAATATGGCAGACCTGGGGTTGCATGTTTTTGGTAACCCCAAAACACTTGAAACTTGGCTGCGTACATCGCGTATGGTACTTGGCGAAGTGCAGGATTTTAGTACGCTTCAATCCTTTTGGGGTGTAAAACAAATCGCTAATGAGCTGGGCAGGATAGAGCACGGGGTATATATATGATCGTTTACAGGCTTGCCGCGAAAGAGTACATTGAAGATCTGAGCGGAACAGGGGCGAAGTTGTTTGGAGGAAGGTGGAACCCGGTCGGAAATGCGTGCATTTACACGAGTTCGCATTGCTCACTGGCGTTGCTGGAAAAGTTTGTCCACGCCAACCACAAGGAAAACATGCAGCGCGTTGCATTGCTGAAGTTGGAAATTCCCGACGACAATAGCCTGATTTTTCATACTGATGCCAAGCTGCTTAAAAGTGCCTGGGCGGAAGATATCGCCTACACGCAGTGGATCGGGGAGCAGGTATTGAGCGACGCTGCTGTCATCGCGTTTTCGGTTCCGTCGGCCATTGTACCCGGAGAGCGCAATTATATCCTCAATCCGCGGTCCAAAGAATTCAACAAAATCAAAATAGCGTCTATATCGGACTTCGAAACTGATTTCCGGCTTTTGAGCAAGCTGCTTTCCTGATTTTATTTCTTGAAAAGCAATGCTTTAATCGGCTGAATTTTACTGATAATCAGCGTTGGGATCAGGAGAATCAATCCTGAAATTACTATGGTCGCAATGTTGACCATGAGGAAAATGGGCCAGTCGAAAACAATGGGGACTGTGTCCATATAATAGTTGACCGGATCGAGTTTGATCAGCTTGAACTGATATTGAAGCCAGCAAATCAGTAGTCCCGTTGCATTGCCAATAAGTAGCCCGCGGCGCACCATATACAGCCCTACCCTGAAAAATACACTGCGAATTTGTCCATTCGGACTGCCGAGCGTTTTCAGTAAACCGATGAGCGGGGTTCGTTCCATGATCATCACCAGCAGGATGGAAATCATGTTAAAGCATGCTACGAACAAGATCAAAGTGAGAAAAACGGCGGTGTTGCGATCAAGCAGAATGAGCCAGTCGAAGATTTGCGGGAAGGTACTTGTTACTTTTTGCAGATAGAGGCCGGGAGGGAGTTCAGTACGCAGGCGGTTTGCGACCATATCCAAGTCCCTAAAATCTTTTAGGTATATTTCATAAGTGCCGACGGAATCTTTACCCCACCCATTTAACCGCTGAACAAGTCCGATATCGCCGATAATCAGGTTATTATCAAATTCTTCCATCTGCGTATCGTAAATACCGCAAATAGTCAATTTCCTGGGTCTCGGCGGATTTTGAAGTGAATACATGATCACATCATCTCCCGTTTTCAAACGCATTTCGGAAGCAATTTTCCGGCTGATCAATACTTCGGAAGAGTAGCCATATTTAATGGAAGACGAATCCTGGTAGCCTATCAACCTTCCTTCGCGGAGGCTGCTTTTGAAAGTTTGCCAATCATAATCTTTCCCAACACCTTTCAGAACAACTCCCTTGATTTCTTCCGGCGTTTTCAAAATCCCCGATTTATGGGCAACTGCCTGCCAGCGGGCTACCTGCGGAATTTGGGGCAGAGCCAGCGAAACCGGGTTAGGTACCCCCATTGGTCCTTCTTCATAGGTATTGCCCTGTGAAAATGCATTGATGTTGATATGTGCGCCGAAGAGGAAGATCTTTTGCTGAATGGTTTGTTTGAAACCCAGCAGCACCGCGAATGCAATAATGCCAACTGCAATCCCGATCGCAATACTGGCTACGCCGATCCTGGAAACCGTGGCAGAAAACGATCCTGCTTCATTGTGACGGATTCTTTTGGCGATAAAGGAGGGGAATTGCAAGAGGAATCAGTTGGTTAATTTTGATGTTGACAAAAATAGGGAAAAACTTAACCGCTACGAAAAGGCAAATTTTATTAAGTTGCCGGCATGCAGTTTTTAGAACAACAGAAAATCGACACTAACTGAACCAGTTTTTCATGCCATTAATCAAAGTAGCTTCCGGAACTGTCAACCAAACGCCGATGGCGTGGGAATCCAATACCAGAAATATCATCAATGCGATTGAAGAAGCCCGGCGGCAGCAGGTAAGTCTGCTTGTTTTGCCTGAGTTGTGCATTACCGGCTATAATTGCGAGGACTACTTTTTTGCGCCCGACCTGGTTGCGCAGGCGGAGCGGTGCTTGCTGGAAATTGTTCAGGAAACTGCCGGGATGATTGTGGCGGTGGGGCTTCCAATGCGACATAATAACAGTATCTACAATGCAGCCTGTCTGATCTCAAACAAGCAGATCGCGGGATTTTACTGCAAGCAGAACATGGCCAATAACGGGATCCATTATGAGGCGCGCTGGTTCCGGCCGTGGGTGCCGGGGATTGTTGAAAGTATTGAGGTAAATCAAATGTTTTACCCGATCGGCGATGTGATTTTTGATGTTGCTACCGGCCCGATTCAGGGTGGTTCGCATGGAGTAAAAATTGCATTCGAAATTTGTGAAGATGGCTGGGTGTCCAACCGTCCCGCCCGCCGGCACTTTGAGCGCGGTGTGGATATTATCCTGAACCCCAGCGCGAGCCACTTCGCATTCAATAAATTTTTGACGAGAGAAAAACTGGTTGTAGATGCTTCCAGGGCATTTTCTTGTAGCTATATCTATACCAATTTATTAGGTAATGAAGCAGGGCGCGCTGTTTACGACGGCGACGCAATGATTGCGACTAATGGAGAATTGCTTGCATCAAGCCAGCGATTCAGCTACGCAGATCACCAGATTACCACTGCCGTTATTGATACGGAAAATACAAGACTCGGTCAGGTACAAAGCAAAATTGCTATCCCGCAAAAGGACCGCACCTGGCGCGTTCCAGCAAGGTTTGATTTTCCTGAAATAGAGCCTGTATTGCCCCAGGTACCCGATATTGAACCATTTGAAAAAGGCGGCGCATTGAAAGAAGAGGAATTTGCGCGGGCAGTTTGTCTTGCATTGTTCGACTATCTGCGGAAAAGCAGGTCTAACGGTTTCACCATCTCCCTTTCCGGCGGCGCTGATTCCTGCGCTTGTACTGCATTGTGTGGGTTAATGATCCGACTGGCTGATGAAAGTATCGGAATGGACAAGCTGAAAGAAAAGCTGTCGTACATCAAAGAAATCCAGGACGCACATACCGAAGAAGATCTGGCGCGCGCTTTGATCCACAATATTTACCAGGGAACTGAAAACAGCTCCACCGACACACTGGAATCGGCGCAATCGCTGGCGGAATCCATTGGTTCTACATTTTACAATGTGAATATCAATGGGCTGGTTGAAACCTATAAAGGTTTGATCGAGGAGCAAATTGGGCGGCAACTTTCGTGGGAGCAGGATGATATTGCATTGCAGAACATTCAGGCAAGGGTACGTGCCCCGGGTGTTTGGCTGCTCACGAACCTGACCAACAACCTTTTGCTCGCTACTTCCAACCGCTCGGAGGCAGCAGTGGGTTATGCCACAATGGACGGGGATACTGCAGGCAGCATTAGTCCGCTTGCCGGGATCGACAAACATTACCTGCGCCAGTGGCTTCGCTGGCTGGAAACTACCGGTTGCGAAGTGAAAGGAAAGCACATTAAAATTGAAGGTTTAAGAAAGGTAAACAGCCTGCAACCTACCGCAGAGCTGCGGCCACTTGCGCAAACCCAGACTGACGAGGCAGATTTAATGCCTTACGAATTCCTGAATGAGCTGGAAAAACTAGCTATCCGTGACAAAAAATCGCCACTGGAAGCTTACCGGAACCTGCATGTGCGATACAAAGGATTGTATACCGACGAGCAGCTGCTTGGCTGGACAGAGCGGTTTTTCAAGTTGTGGAGCCGGAATCAATGGAAACGTGAAAGGTACGCACCTTCCTTCCACCTCGACGACCTGAATTTAGATCCAAGATCGTGGTGCCGCTTCCCGATTTTGTCCGGCGGATTTGAAAAGGAACTGGAAGAGCTGCGGGCTTTTGCAGGAGGGAATGCAATGCAAAATGGGCGGAAGCGGATCGGTTTTTAGTGAAAAAATCAGGAGTTACTGACAACCGTTTCCATCCAGCCAGTACACTTTTCCTTCCTTTCTCAGGTCCAGGTTAAGCGTTTCGGCGATAACCGAAAGGGTAGCGTCGACTGGTTGTTTTTCGAAGCGAATAGTCAGTCTGCATTGCGCGATCTGTTGGTTTTTTAACCGCACATCTACGTGGTAACCGTCGCGGATTGTACTGATTACTTCGTTCAGATTAGCTGCATTGAAATCAAAAACCTGCGTATGGTAGCCGAGTACATTCATATTTGCCTGCAAGCTCCTGATGGAGTCCGCTGATACCTCGGCACCTTCGCCTTTTACCAGCTCAATCTTTTTCGACGCTTTGCTTACCTGCACTTTACCAGTTGCCACATCTACGCGCACCGGCGACTTTTCATAAGCTTTTACATTAAATGAAGTTCCTAAAACGCGGATTTCGGTACCATTTGCATTGATTATAAATGGGTGCGCCTTGTCCGGCTTTACTTCAAAAAATGCTTCGCCCTGCAATGAAACTGTTCTCAGGTCCCCGTCGAACTTCCCCGGGTAAGTAATTGAAGAATTATAGTTTAAAAAAACCTTGGTACCATCGGGCAGAAGCTGCTCTTTGGTATTGTCGACCGTAGCAACCGTAAGCGGCTCCGCATTTTTGTTTTTGATCAAAAACCATCCAAATGCGAGTGCAAGCAACGCAACTGCCGCAGCTGCCCAGATTGTAACCGGGAACTTCCGCCTCGCAGCCGGCCGCTGATCAAAGCTGATCTGCCGGGCGTCGCGGGGTACTTCCAGCGGCGCGATGGTTTCAGGTGCCTGCTCCATTCTCTTCCTCACCTTGTTCCAGGCGAGGTCGGTATCCACTTTTTTGCGAGGCACAGCGGCTGCGTGCATCCAGATAAAGCGGTAAGCAGCCAGTTCCTGCTGGTGTTCGGGATTGCTTACGAGCCAGGTTTCCACTGCATTAACCTCCTCTTCGGAAGCAGTTTCCCCGAGGTACCGCGCCAACAGCTCTTCCGACATGTTTTCATGAAAATCGCTCATGGTAACTTTCCGGTTAGCTGTTCAATAATAAAATATACTGCCCACAACATTGAAGGCAGGTAGTCGGCGAGTTCCAGGCGGAGGATTTTCAATGCTTTTCCAATCTGGTTTTCGACGGTTTTAATAGAAATCCCGAGCTGATCGGCAATCTCCTGGTATTTCAGCTCCTCAAAGCGGCTCATTCTGAATGCTTTCTGACATTGTTCGGGAAGGTTACTCACTGCTTTTTCAATCCGTTCCTCCAATTCGTTTGCATGAATAACCTCGGTCACTGACTCGTAGGATTCGCTCGAAAAATACAGGGTATGCTCGCGGTGTACTTCCCGCACAGAAGCATGCTTAAAGCGGTTGAGACAATGGTTATGAACTGCGCGGTAGAGGTAGGATTTCAGGGATAGGGTAATTTCAAGATCTTCGCGTTTTTCCCAGATATTTACAAAAACAGTTTGCACTACCTCCTCCGCTTCCTCCTCGTCTTTGAGCAGGGAGCCGGCGTAATTGCAAAGGCGCGGATAATATTGGCGGAAAGTCTTCTCAAAAGCCTGTTCATCGCCCCGCCTGATAGCAGCAACTATATCTGGGTCGGAAGAGTACAACGATATCTGTTTTTGATTGTTGGTCAAAAATAGATAATCTCTTTCGATTAGCGGTTCAAGATATGTAAGAGCGGTCGCGGTCAAGTCAGATTTTCTTTTTTACGGGACAACTCAGCCGGGCGGTACCCCCATTGAAAGGCAAAATTTTTGAGAGACAGGTAAATGGGGACACACTTACTTGACCATCCCGTATTTCGCGCGGGCCTGGCTCTTCGACATTCCGTCAAAATGCCACCATTCAGTTGTGTTAACGCGAAATCCTGCCTCTGTCATTACTTTTCTCAGGAGCTGGCGGTTCTCGATTTGTTGGGCTGTCAGCTTTCCTGCTTTCAGCATTTCCTGTTCCGAACGCGGGTAGGCGAGCGGACCGAAATAGTCGAATTTAGTACCCATATCAAGCGGCCTGCCTTTTTCGTCAGCAACTGTCAGGTCAATGGCGCAGCCAAAATTATGGTTAGAACCGATTTTTGGATCGGCTACGTACATGGTCTTTTTGCCGGCCGGGATTTTGAGATCATCCAATGCATCCCACAATGCGTATTGCGCCGAGTTCGGCCTGGCTGCATCGTAGATCAGCAGCTTGTAGCCGGGCTTTAATTTCGCAAGCGACTTACTTGCATTCCCAAGCCGCCGCGCCATTTCAGGTTGTAGGTAAGCACGGGTAAGTTCGCCGTAAATGTCTTTTTTGAGGAAATTGTCAGTAGTCGAATATTTGAGCTCTACCAGGATATCTGGGTCTGTTTTCTGAACGTTAACCAGCCCATGACTGATCATTCTTCGCTCAACTTCCGGGAGATCGGATTGTGCGAAAAGCTGGCCGAAGAGTGCCAGAGTAAGGATGAATGTACTTTTTATTTTACCAAACATAAAAAAATGAATACCTATGCGAGAAAGTGCAAAGATATTCATTTGAAATAACCGCTGTTTTAAAAGGTGCGCGTAGTGCGTTTTTTGCGGCTCAGTATCTGTTGATATTAATGCTGGTCAGTCCACCTTCGAAATTAATGGAGATTTTTTTGGAGGAACTTGCATAGCCTGCCGAGCGGTACAAACCGTTGGTCACTTTTTCCAAACCTTCAATGCTCTTTGCATTCAATGCGCCGTCGATTTTCAGCTCGCAGCCAATAGATTCGGGAATATCAATCGTGACAGAGGCAACACCTGCTTCTATATCAATCTGCGAATTAGCCAGCTTATCGCCCATTTTGATATCCATATCCGCCACGCCGGTACTTACTTTCAGTTTCTCAACTTTGTAATTACTGAAATCAAAATTCCCTTTTCCGGCTCCGATACCGAGATCAATGTTCCAGACAGGCTTCTCGTTCAGCTGGATTTTGGCCTGATTTGAAATTTCGCCATTCTTGATCTTCACATTACCATCTTCCATTTTTAGGTTCACCGTCGCCGAGTTTTCGAGTTTGTTTACCGAAGTATTTGACAAAAACCCTACGATCGTACTTTTGGTATTAGCCTCAAAAAGCTTGGCAGTATTTCCTTCCAGCTTGAAAGAGCCCGCTCCGCCTTCGAGATTGAAGTTGGCTTTCTGAATGAAATCCTCCATTTCGTATTTGTAAGATCCATTGATCGGCCGATTATTGTTACGGTTGGGGCGCTCGCTCCGATAATCTTCATCTTTGTCATTGCTGTCTTCCTCGTCGCCATTATGGTGCTCATCGTGATAGCTCAGATCCTCATCGTCATGGTCGTAATCGTCCCAGCCAAAGTTCCAGTTGTTACTGTGCCTGTCGAATGCATTATTGGTTTTGTTCATAATCCCACCAAAAACTGCGAGCGTAATCAGCAACGCGACGAGTCCGCCTGCGCCTGACTGGCGATCCTTACCAATTGCCAGTAACAGCGCACCTGCCAGTATCAGCAGCACCGGCCAGAAAGGAAGTACCTCGTCCCAGTTCACGTGCAGGACGTTCAGGTTACGGAGCAGCCAGATCATCCCGAAGATGATCAGCACACCGCCCCATACTATGCCTCTTGAATTTTTCATGTTCTAGATATTTGAACCGTTTGAAGTATCTGAATGAAGGTAATTGCGCAACAAAAGCAAACCGCCCGTTGTAATCAGGATAATCGGCCAGAAAAAGCGTCCAAAGTCGAATGCGGTTAATTCTTCTACAAGAAACAGCGAGCCTGCAACAATCAGGATAACGCCCCAAAAGATGTTTCTAAAATTCATGGCTATGTTTATTTAAATGTAATTCTATGCGTTTGGAAAGCTGCATTAGTTGACTTTGATGATCGGATCGTCCCCATCAGTTTTCGGTGACTCAGGATCTTCCGGAAAATTCGGTGCGGAGCTTGTTCTTGGCGTGTTAAAAGGAGTGTAAGGCTGTGGATCAGGCTCCGGAGCCACTGGTGGTACAGGATCAACGGGAGGTGGCGTGGTCGGGTACACGGTGTTCGACTTACTTTCATTTTCCTTATCACGCTGACGAAGGATCAGGAACGCACCTATTGCGATGAATGCAACCGGCCAGAAATATCTTTTAAGCTCATACCAGATCGGGAAATCGTCAAGCAGCATTAACGCACCAAATACAATCAGTACTCCGCCGAGGATCATTACTGTTTGGTCCGACGTTTTCTTGTTGAATAGCGGTTCGGGTCTTCCATTCGGCTCTGTTGTGGTATCATAGTAAATAGCAGGTCCGGTAGGTAATACTGCCCAGAGAATGATGTAAATCAGGCCAGTCCAGCCAAAGCTCGGTGGAATAGGCAGGAGCAGCATTACCACGAATAGTACCCTGATAATGACAACATCTATCTGAAAATATTGGGCAAGTCCGGAAGCTACTCCACCAAAAACAGCTTGCTCAGGGATGCGGTGCAATTTCTTTTCCATTGTTAGTTTAGCGTTTATTTGTATTCAAAGGTAGTAGGTAATACAAGATACTGTAAACTCGGAAAGTATTATCGGTAAAACGACGTGTTAAGCGGATATTTTCAGTGAAAACGAAAAAATAGGTGGGATAAGTTGTGCTATTGTTCTTCCAGCGCTTCCAGAATGTCCATCATACTGCCGAAATCTTTATAGCCAGGACGGATTTCTTCGCTGCCTCGCAATGCAATGCCTACATTGCCTGGCAGGTTGTTCAATACAATCAATGCAAATTCGTCATCAAAACCAAAACCAACCAGGATAGGGTGCTCGCTGGCAAGTGTTGGTAAAATTTGCAGCCAATTGTCGGTTAATGGCGCATTTTCATCACTTTCAAGCAGGAAATGCGTAGCGGCACCTTCGTACCTGTCCAGCAGTGACTGAATTTCGTCAGCTTCATATAAATCCACGCTGATTCGCAGGATAAGCGGCAGGCCGAGTTCACTTTTCATGTAGCCCAGCAAACCGGAATGTTCCACCTGCACGGCGTGGACGGGGTAGTTATTCAGTTTGGCGAAAATGGACTCAGCATTATTGTCTGCGGTCTCGGCGACCAATGTTACACCTGCCAGCCAGGAACATATATCTTCAAACTTCTTTGGTGAAATGTAATTGGGGGTATCTTCATCAATAGAAAAACCAAGCATTTCGACTCCCATTCCGGCGCAGTAACGGGCATCGGACAAATTGGTAACATTGCTGATTTTTACTGTTCTGGTTAGCATTGGTATTAAGTACTGGTAAGTCATTAATTGGTTAAAATCTTTTCTTCCTGCAGCAGTCCCCTAAGGCTGATGTCAATATCCAGGTTCGGCCAGTGAATGCCGGTTTCAGATATGGTATATTGGTCCAGGTCCCAGTCCATCGCTTTTTTGAGATATGGAAAAGACGATAATGGCCTGGTTATTACTTTTTTATCACTTAGTATGAATAGCGCAAGATCAAGGTCCCTGGCAAATCCGAAGTGGCGAATTCGCAGCTCTTTTTCCTGAATAAAAAGATCCAGATCATCTGCAATCTCAACAATCTCTTCTTCATTCGCTCCGTTCAAAAAAGCTTGAAGCTCCTCACTTATCGAAGGTGTCATGCCAGGCTTGAATGATGTTTCCATAGT
>NZ_JBHYGF010000145.1:0-9154 GCF_051859145.1 Dyadobacter sp. | reverse complement strand
ATTATATCTGACAATTACCTGGAAGCTTCTGATAAAAAGCGTTTAATGGAAGCGCATCCGGGTATCATTCAGATTATTCCTCAAATCAAAAAAGCCGAACTGGCCGACCATACTTCTGAAATCGATCTTTCACTCAGTATGGAAAAGTTGTTTCAGGAATATTTCAAAAGCAAAAACAAAGGCCAGGAGCCTTCGGAGGGTTTGCTGGAAGTATTTCGGGAGGTGTTGGGGACGGAGGGGGATCAAGGGGGCTTATGATTAAAAAAGCAGGCTACTTCTTAGGAAGTAGCCTGCTTTTTTTTAACGCTCTTTATCTTAACTCGCTCTCCGCAACTTCGCCTCAATTGTCTGCTGCGTGTGTGGTACAATGCGAAGGCGCTCTTTCGGGATCAATTTACCTGTGTCGATGCAAACTCCGTAAGTACCGTTCTTAATGCGGATTAATGCATTTTCGAGTTGAACAGAATATTTTTGAAGACGTGCTGCCAACTGGCTCAGGTTCTCACGCTCACTTGCATCTGCTCCATCTTCCACCAACTTCGCCGAGCCCGCAGTTATATCAGTTCCACTGTCATTCTTTTTACTCAATCCTCCTTTAATGTAATTGAGCTCGCTCATAGTAGCATCCAACTTTCCACGAATCAACTCTTCAAACTCCTTTAATTCTTCCTCTGAATATCTTGTGCGTTCTTCTTGCATGATCTTAATGAATTATGTTATCTATATGAAGGAGCGTTTTCAAATACAAAAATACGAGTATTCCGGCTATTTACGCACATTTAAAATCCGCATCCGCTTTCCTACAAGAAACTTACTAACACTGATATCAGGGTTATAACCAACAAAGCCACAACCCGTTCAGGAAATGGCTTTGCTGTATAACAATGCATTTTTACTTGTACATAACCGACTTCACGGCATCCACTACCCGCTTTGTGCTTGGCAAGATCTCTTCGATCAAAGTTGGTGCGTATGGAAGGGGTACGTCGCGGTTGGTAACCCGCACTACCGGTGCATCCATATAATCAAATGCGTGGCGCTGAATGTGGTAGGTTACCTCTGTCGCAATGGATCCCAGCGGCCAGGCTTCTTCTACGATCACGCAACGGTTGGTTTTCTTAACCGATTCTACAACCGTAGCATAGTCGATCGGACGAACTGTTCTCAAATCTACCAGCTCCACATCGATACCTTCTTTTTCAAGTTGCAGGATAGCCGGCATAACCACTCTCGGGATCATTTTACCAAATGAAACAATGGTAACATCTTTTCCCTGGCGTTTTACATCTGCTTTACCTAGTGGAATCAGGTATTCTTCATCCGGGATCTGCATTTTATCTCCGTACATCACCTCGGATTCCATAAAGATCACCGGGTTATTGTCACGAATGGATGATTTCAAAAGTCCCTTTGCGTCGTAACCATTGGAAGGAACAACCACTTTCAAGCCCGGCGTGTTAGCATACCAGTTCTCAAAGTTCTGAGAGTGTTGCGCACCTAGCTGGCCTGCATTCCCGGTTGGTCCGCGGAATACAATCGGACAGCCGTACTGACCGGCAGACATTGAAAGAATTTTAGCGGCACTGTTGATGATCTGATCAATAGCAACCAGCGAAAAGTTGAAAGTCATGAATTCAACGATCGGGCGAAGTCCGTTACCAGCTGCTCCTACCGCGATACCTGCGAAACCAAGCTCGGCAATCGGCGTATCGATCACGCGTTCCGGCCCGAATTCGTCGAGCATTCCCTGACTGGCTTTGTAAGCTCCGTTATATTCTGCAACCTCTTCCCCCATCAAAAAGACACTTTTGTCAAGGCGCATCTCTTCCGACATTGCGTCGCGAATGGCATCTCTGAATGCTAATTCTTTCATTCGTAATTATATAATGATTTAATCTTAGAAGAAACCTTCGCAAAATCCAGCTAATTCAATCAACTACTTTGCCCGGTTACATTAAAAGAGGTTTGATAAACTAGTTTTCAAAACGTCTGGTAAAATTAGAGAAACAAGCCCAATTCTCAAATCTTTAAAAACCCATTCAGCCAAATATCACGCCTTATTTGAAGTGGGCTGCGCATTAAACAGGAATTACGTCCACTTCCACGGTAAGCGTATGTTTACCATAGCTGAAAATGATCCCTTTCAATGGCGGCACATCGCTGTAATCACGTCCCCAGGCCGTCACAATATGCCGCTCGCCGGGTACAACATTGTTGGTAGGATCAAAATCACACCAACCAAAATCTGGTATAAAAACTGATATCCACGCATGGGAAGCATCCGAACCCTGCAATTTGGGCCTGCCGGGAGGCGGGAGGGTTTCGAGGTATCCACTTACGTATCGCGTGGCAAAGCCGAAGCTTCGGATACAGGCTATCGCCAAATGCGAAAAGTCCTGACAAACGCCTTTTCTTGCAGCCAGTACTTCCTTAATCGGCGTGTGTACCGTCGTGAAATCAGGTACAAAGTCGAACTCAGTATAAATTTTACGGCAAAGATTGCGGACGCATTCGTAGAGCGGAACATTGTCTACAAAACAATCCCGGCCAAATGCGGCGATCTCCTCATCCCACTTCACCAGCGGACTTGGCAGCATGTATTCCAGCAATGCAATTTTCAAAGATCGGTCGCTGACCAGCCGCTGCCGCGCCGCCGAACAGGTAATGCCAGAAGGCATAAACAGCGTCCCTGTATTCGCCGCCGCTCTTTCCACAATGCTTGTTGTAAGCACAGTCAGTTCTTTATGCGGCGCATGCAAAGAGAAGTAATGCGTTTTATTACCGTAAAAATCCGTCCGCTCTACGATCTGTGGAGGCTCTGGTAATATCTGGATATTGAAATTGCTGCACGATTGACCAGGCAAAGTGCGGGGCGTAAGACAAAGCAGGCTATGATAATTGTTCACTGCCTGCGCGTACTTGTACTTCGTTTTATGTACCAGCTTATATTTCATCGGTATTATAATCGGCCGGTTCGAAGAAAGAATGATGCATGATCGCGTGACTGAAATACATGTTGGTGAGGCTGGTAGATACAGAGCTGATCAATTTGGCAGCTTCTGAAAGCAGATCAAACAATTCTGTGCGTTCCAAAACTGCATCGCTTTTACATAAATCAGCCACATTCGCGAGCTTCACTAGGGTAGCAGCCTTCAAGACAGACCTTTCTGCTTCATTCAGCCTGTCGCCACGGGTGGTAACCGGCAGCTGCGCCAGGTTTTTGTTCAGCTCGTCAAGCATATATACCAGCGAATAAGGCAATGTTTTTTCCAACAAAACCATATCCAGCATTGCCTCTACACTCAAATGCGATTTGTAAATCTGCCGGTAGTTAACCAGTGAATGGTGGTTGATCAAAGTAGCTTCGATCAGCTCATTTTCCACTGCCTGGGAGTTTTTTACACCAAAATTAGATTGTATCACACTGATCCTGGACAAAATCCGCTCGATCAGCTTACCCGTTTCCAATAATAGAAAACTGTTGTCTCGCGGCATACTTTCGGCAATGACGCCCAGGAAAGTGAACATATTATTGAAAAGCCCGTCGAGCGTTTTCTGGATATTGTTGCTGTTCATGCTCGACGCATTACGGATTTCATAAAATCCATTATCGATCAAATCCACAATCCGCCAGATTTCAAGATCCCATTGGTTCCGCACCGCACCTACTGCATTCAAAAACGCGCCAATGTTGGAAGCAATTGAGCCTGGCCGGTTTGTATTAGAAATCAGATCAATAATTTCCTTATAAGGATCCTGAAAATGGTCGTTTTGTTCATCCAGGAAGCCCGGGTAAGTCGCAGACAAATGCGTTACGGACTGCAACAAAACCTTGATATGCTCCTGCTTGGCAGATCCGCCGAAGTTGCGGTCGAGATTGAGTACGTTGATGGTGATGTTCATGAACTTGATCACCGCCATAGTCCGCTCGCAATACCTACCTACCCAGAACAAATTCTCGGCGCTGCGGCTAGGCAGTGAAACGTGCTTATTAACAGCCGCCGGACTCGGCAAGCTGATCTTATCCTGAATATCCTCGGTTTTGTCCGAAACAATCCAGGTATCCTTCGACAAGCCGCCGTATTGATTGGAAATCACAAACCTGTCTTTCACAGGCGAGCTGCGCGTCAGTCCACCCTGCATAACATGGTACCCACTTTCGTCAGCAACCATAAAAGCGCGCAATGCAGCGTAGCGGGGCTCAATGTTCCCGTCGATCAATGAAGGTGTGGTGGAAAGGCTGACTTCCTGCTGGGCTATAAACTCGTGCGGACTTTGCGAGATCATCCGCCTGACCTCTTCCTTTTCCTGATTGCTCAGCAGCCTGCCGTAAATGGACCTGAACTTTGTTTTCCGGTTACCCTTTTTGATAATCAACTCATCCAGGTGTTCAAGTACGTAGTTCAGTTCTTTGGTATGTCCGCACCACCAGGTAGCGACCGAAGGCATAATCAGTTTTTCACCCAAAAAATATTGACAGACATTTCCCATAAATGCGAGAAATGCATGATTTTCCAAGACACTTGAACCCGGTGCATTGACTACCTGCACATTCCCCATTCGGATTGCCTGCAAAAGTCCGGGGACTCCAAGCCTGGAATCTTCGCGCAGTTCCAGCGGATCGCACCAATCGTCGTCGATCCGGCGTACGATCACATCCACTTTTTGCAAACCATCAATCGATTTCAGCCACACACAACCGTTACGAACCAGCAGATCGTCGCCTTGTGCGAGCGTATAACCCAGGTAAGAAGCCAGATAAGCGTGCTCGAAATAAGCCTCGTTACTTGGCCCGGGCGTTAAATAAACAATATTGGGAGCATCCTTGCTTTTGTCGGCAAGGCGCAAAACTGTGTTTTGAAGATTATTGAAATAAGGCGCCAGCTTGCTTACATACATTCCGTCTGCCAGCTCGGGCAGCAGCTTGCTCATTACAATGCGGTTTTCAAGCGTATAGCCTGAACCCGACGGAGCCTGGGTGCGGTTATCAACAATCCACATCTGTCCGTCAGGACCGCGCGCCATATCTGCGGCAAACAAGGTAAGCTGGTGGGCGCCGGGGACTTTGATATCAATGCAGGGACGAAAAAAGCCGGTATTATCAAAAACCAGTTCGGCGGGAATGATCCCGTCTTTTACCAGGTTTCTGGTACCGTAAAGATCTTTCAGCATCAAATCCAGCAGGACAGCCCGCTGCTGCAAACCCTTAGCGATGTGGTTCCATTCTTTTTGTTCAATTAAAAATGGAATGGGATCAAGCTGCCAGGGTCGGTTCATCCCGTCGGGAGAACCGTAAACATTATAGGTAACCCCATTCTCCCGCAGCTTGCCGATGATCTCTTCGTTCCGGCTTTTCAGTTCTTCCAGACCCAGCTTTTCGAGCGTCGAAAACAATGCATTCCAATGTGGCTTGACATTCCCGCGTAAATCGAGCACCTCGTCGTAAGAGCTCAGGCCGCTTTGATAGGATTGTAAAAGGTTCACTGAAGCCTCGGTAAGCATATATGTCAGGGTATATACACCGGAAACTATTTTGATTTCCAGTATTTACGTAAATCCAGTGTATTAGGATACTCCGGATTGATCAATTCAATAGGTGTATCCGCCTTCATTTCTTTTTTGGTTTCGGCGATAAAACGCGAGACCGTACCCGACGATTTTTCCATGATCTGCACTTCCTGCCGCGAAGAAGGCGTGTGTCCAAAACCTTGAAACAAGCTAATCTTGCGCGATTCTGCCTCAAATGCATTCACAGGATGTGTGTCAAAAGCACGTCCGCCGGGATGCGAAACGAAGTAGGTACAACCGCCCAATATACGGTTATTCCAGGTATCCACAATATCAAAAACCAGCGGCGCATCAGCTCCAATTGTGGGGTGTAATGCCGAGGGCGGGTTCCAGGCTTTGTACCGGATCCCCGACACATATTCGCCTTTGATACCCGAGCTGCGCAGCGGAACACGGCAGCCGTTACATACCAGGATGTGCCGTCCTTCCACAAATCCGCTCACTTTCACCTGCAACCTTTCCAGTGAGGAATCGACGAACCGCGCAGTGCCGGAATTGGACAGCTCTTCTCCTAGCACGTGCCAGGGTTCAATGCCAAGCCGGAGATCGAGCTGGATATTATCAACCGTAATACCACCGTAATGCGGGAACCGGAATTCGAAGAATGGATCAAACCAGGAGATATCGAAGTTGTAACCTGCCTCTTTCAGGTCATTCACCACATCTACCATATCCAGGTATGCAAAATGCGGCAGCAGGAAGCGGTCGTGCAGCTCGGTACCCCAGCGGATCAGCTTATGTTTATACGGATTTTTCCAGAATTTGGCGATCAATGCGCGGATCAGCAGCGTTTGAACCAGGTTCATGTGCTTGTGGGGCGGCATATCAAATGCACGGAATTCGAGGATACCCAACCTGCCCGTCGACGAATCGGGGGAATAGAGCTTATCCATACAAAACTCCGACCGGTGCGTATTACCGGTAATATCTACCAGCAAATTCCTGAAAATGCGGTCTACCATCCAGAATGGCACTTCTTCATCCTCGGGGATCTGGTCAAATGCAATTTCAACTTCATACAACCTTTCATCCCTGCCTTCATCGATCCGCGGTGCCTGACTGGTAGGGCCGATAAACGGACCGGCGAAAAGGTAGCTCAATGCAGGATGGTGCTGCCAGTAGGTAAGTAAGCTGCGCAGCAGGTCGGGCCGGCGCAGGATCGGACTGTCAGCAGGCTTCGCGCCTCCGATCGTGACATGGTTACCACCGCCAGTTCCGGTGTGCCGCCCGTCGACCATAAATTTATCAGTACCTAATCTGGAAAAGAATGCCTCCTCGTACAATGCACTAATATTATCGACCAGCTCCTGCCAGTTTTTGGCGGGATGTATATTCACTTCAATCACTCCCGGATCAGGAGTAACGATCAGCTTTTGCACCCGGTAATCGGAAGGCGTAGGATAACCTTCAATGCGGACAGGCATTTTCAGCTTCTCGGCAGTAGCTTCAATGGATGCGATCAGGTCCAGGTAATGTTCGAGATAATCGGTAGGCGGCAGAAAAACATAAATAATCCCATCCCGCTCCTCCACACAAACCGCAGTCTTCACAACCGGAACATCAAACAAAATTCCCTCCTCCTCTTTTTCTTCCTTAATTTTTGTCACCCTGAGCGCAGTCGAAGGGCCTTCCTCCCTTTCTCCCTTTACAAATGATAACTCATACCCAGGCGCCACTGAACCATAGCGATTTCGCACCACATACTTATAATCTCCCAATGCCGGCAGATCTTCAAACGGGCTGCGCTCGACTGGCTGCTCGCGTTTTTCCTTTGCAACTTCCGGCAGCGCTTTCAATGGAAGCCGGTATCCCATTGCAGAATTCCCGGGGATCAGAAAGCAATTATTTCTCCGGAATTGCCATACAGAGCTTTTCCAGTGACTTCCTTTTTCATCCCACTTAACCGGCAAAACAAAGCCAGCCGGATTGTTCAACCCTCTTTCCAGCACTTTCGCCAGCGTTTGTCTCTCAATGGAATCTTTCAGGTTTACCTTTAAAGGATCCACATTGACCGGCAGCTTTCCTTCCTCCATTGCCCAGTAAACCGGGTCTTCGTAGGCAGGAGTTATATTGTTTGTATCAATACCGAGGAATTTTGAAAGTTCGGTTGTGAAAACTTCTGCGTCGCGGAAAGTGAATTTTGTCTGATTTTCTTTGGCAACCAGCTCATCGTTGCGCCACATCGGCACACCATCGTTTCTCCAGTACAATGCATATTGCCAGCGCGGAAACTGTTCGCCCGGGTACCATTTACCCTGACCAAAATGCAGCAGTCCGCCGTGCGCAAAACGCTGTTTCAGTCTCAACGACAAATCGTAGGCAAGCTGTCGCTTCTGCGGTCCGTCTGCTGCCGTGTTCCATTCAGGGGATTCAAAATCATCAATGGATATAAAAGTTGGCTCGCCGCCCATTGTAAGACGGACATCGCCTTCCTGCAAATCCTTTTCCACATCGTAGCCCACCTGCATTACCTGAGCCCATTGTTCTTCGGTGTAAGGTTTGGTAACCCGCGGATCTTCGTGTATTCTGTAAACTTTGTTGTCGAACTCAAATGTAACCTGCGCCACGTCGGTTGCGCCCGAAACGGGTGCCGCACTGGCATAATCAGGTGTACAGCAAAGCGGAATGTGACCTTCACTCGCGAAAAGCCCCGAAGTAGGATCGAGCCCGATCCAGCCTGCGCCGGGCACGTAAGCTTCTGTCCAGGCGTGCAAATCGGTAAAATCTGCTTCCGGCCCAGAAGGTCCGTCAAGCGACTTGATATCTGACGTAAGCTGCACCAGATAGCCCGACACAAAGCGGGATGCTATACCCAAATGCCGCAATATCTGCACCAGCAGCCACGCCGAATCCCGGCAGGAGCCGCTTTTAATATTCAGCGTACTCTCGCAGGTTTGCACCCCGGCTTCCATGCGGATATTGTAATGGATCGCCTTATATAGTTCCTGGTTCAAATGCACCAGAAAATCGACTGTTTTGATATCCCTGTGTACCTTCGATTTCTCAACAAAATCCATCAGCAGCGGCCCCGACTCTCTGGGTTCGAGGTATGGGCCCAATTCCATTTTGAGCGTAGGATCGTATTGAAAAGGGAACATTTCTGCATATTCCTCCACGAAAAAATCGAAAGGATTGATCACCTGCATTTTGGCAATCACCTCCACGTCAATGCTGAGCTCAGTTGTTTTTTCAGGAAAAACTACCCGCGCCTGGTAGTTCCCGAATGGATCCTGCTGCCAGTTGATAAAATGATTTTCAGGAGTAATTTTTAATGAATAACCTTCAATAGGTGTGCGGGAATGCGGGGCTGGGCGCAGCCTGAAAATATGCGGGGAAAGTGAAACACTCCGGTCAAACTGATATTTGGTCTTGTGCGAAATTGCAACTTTTATAGCCATAGTTGGAGTATTACAATAAATCAAAGTAATTTGGTATTCAGGATTATGCCTGATCCTAAAAAAGCGGTTTATAGTTGTTTTTCAAAATATATACCGGCATTAAATAATATAAACAAAATTTAATTTTACTGTACCTTTTAAGTGTAAACTTACTGTTAGCTACGGAGCATTAAAGCGGGACAACTGCC
>NZ_JBHYGF010000144.1:0-9299 GCF_051859145.1 Dyadobacter sp. | reverse complement strand
GTGATCCCGCCGCGCCGCGAAGGCTGGGATTCGAACGGCACCGGCCGCCCGGCCAGGACCCATACATTAAAAGCAGACGCTCGATGTATACCGTAAAACAAAAAAAGCGCCCCTTTTGAGGCGCCTTTGTGATCCCGCTGGGATCATTTATTAAAATGTAACTTATTGATTATCAAACTGTTACCTGCTAACAAATTACTTACTCACCGAATCACTCACTAATTGGGTGACCAGGCCTGCAATTAGTTCAAAGATAGTAAAAAGTAACATGTGTAATGGACAAAAGTTTTTACTGAAGATGGGATAACCTGGCTTCACCTTTCAAGCGGCACTTATAAACGTTAGGTCTCAGTTTTACGAAAAATTCTGAACTCTATTACTGTGATATCAAATTTCCCATTTTACTCTGCAAAAAACCGAACTGAGAATATATCAATGCCGACCATTTTGTTGGAGTATCAATGCCCTACGAAATACGCCGAAAGTCTATCCCCATTTCTTTCCAGCATAGCTTTATCAGTATTCAAATCTTTAGGTGGAAACACATGAAACCTTCACGATAGATTTTCTCACTACATGCTCTTTGAAAGGAGTCAAATTTTAGGTCATATTTCTTCTCGATCTTCGAAACCCTAATGCATACAATCACTATCCCGAAAAGTACAGTTAAAAGTGGCAGTTTGCAATAAGCTGTAACTTGTTTTACTGTACCACTAACATGTAATTTTAAGGAGCAGAAATTGGCTCTTTTCAGAATTATAAGGAAGTCGAAGTCGGAACAGGTAAGAGTACAGAAATACCACCGAATATAAAGACGATAACATTTGATAGATTATATCTATAATCAAACTTGATGATCTTTGAAGAACAAGAGAGCGACTCCCATATAAGCTTGGCTTTGTAAGTCCCTATCTGCTCAGAAGAAAAAGAAATTAAGTACCCATCAATATGATAAATGATGGGAAATAAATAGGAAGGCTTGTGATTAGGTTTCATCTGAATACAGAAATATATAGGATACTGACGAAAAGATACCTAGCATTGGTAAAGCAATTTGTTGTAAAGTGCCAGTTATGGATAAGCAGCAAGCAGGTCGAATTTTAATTGTAGATGATAATGAAAGCTTTGCCAATATCTGTAATGCTTGCCACCCCGGCATAAATTATTTTGCCGCCCGCAGCTTCTTGCGCACGTGCATCAGAAGCTTTCTTTAAACGCTCTTCAATGGTAGTCAATGCTGAATTTTGAAAGCCATTGCGCCGGACTTCACCTGAGTTAAACATGCTCAGTGTTGCAACCGCTTTAAGCCTTTTGTCAGATTGAGCTGCTGTTAACGTATATCCACCACCGCCACAGATGCCCAAAGCGCCAACACGGTTCACATCCACTCCCTTGTAGCGGGTGATAAAGTCGGCCATCCCACGAATGTCTTCGGTCCGAAAGGCAGGCTTATCGGTGTGACGGGGCTTGCCGCCACTAGCTCCCTGGTAGGCTGCATCCGCAGCAATGGTAATGTATCCTGCCCCTGCCAGCCGCTGCGCATACAGCCCACCTGTCTGTTCTTTAATACCGCCATTGGGGTGGGCAATTACTAATGCTGGATATTTTTTTGCAGGGTTGTAATTCGATGGGGTATATACGTTGGCGGCAATATCAATCCCATTCAACTTATATTTTACGGGGTGAATGTTGACTTTGCCTGCCATATTTTTTGAAATAGCACCATCATAAACCAGCGTAAACGGGTTTTTTGCTGTTGTAGACTGAGCGTTTGCTACCTGCACTTCTGACATCGATGCTAACAGGCTCATTGTTGCAATTGCTATATTTTTCATTCTATTTATTACTGCTTAATACTTCGTTTAAAACTGTATTTGCCACTGCCGTTTTCTGCTTGCCAATTGTTGGAGCAATGACAGTGACAAACTCTTTTAACTGGGCAGGCGACCAACCTGTGCGTAGTGAAATGCTCAAATGGCTTTTCAGCATTGGCTCAGCCTGGCCAATGGCGCTGATTACCGAAATGGTCACCAGTTCCCTTTGGCCGTAGGTCAGCACATCTCTTTCAAAGATGTCTGCAAACAAATGTTCCTTTAAGAATGTGTCTATGGCCGGCGCAAATGCGCCATAGCCCGAAGGCTGCTCGGGCTGTGGTGCCCCCGTCAGCTCACCCAATATTTTTTTGCCGCGCTCGTATTTGTTACTGTCATCTGAAACAGGCGAAGCCTCTTTTCCCATGTTGTCATTGATGCCCCTGGATTTCCTTTCTTCAATGACCTGCATGAATGTTTGCAGGCCGCGAATGCTCCGTGGAAAACCACAATATGCGTAGGTGTGCACCAGGACTTCCTTAATCTCATTGACACTCAAACCTGCATCAAGGCCCCCGCCAAGCTGTTTTCTTAGCTCTGGGATCTCACCTTGTGCTGTCAGGGAAGAAATAATAATGATGCCCTTTGCTTTGGGGTCTAACCCTTCTTTTGAGCTGACCACGTTCTGTGCCTTGATAATGTTAACAGTCATTAAAACCACCACTAACACCGTTATAAAGGCAGCTGGTTTTAACCTGATGGTTCTCAATTTGATTTTGCTTAAATCCATAGTCTGATGGTTACTTATCCAAGCCTTTTTCTTTTAACCATTTCTCTAACACTCCTGCAACTTGCTCACTGTTTAAGTCCGACATCAGAAAATGGGTATTGCCTTTGATACCTATCTCGGGCAAATGGACAATAGTAGCATCGCCCCCGTGGCTGTTTACCACCTTTGCCCACTCACGCGCGGTTGCCAGGACATTTCTCCAAAAATTCAGTGAAGCTGCTTTGGTTTCTTCTTTGGGTATAAAATCGCCGAAATAAACCACGATGGGTATCTTCGTCAGTTTCTTGAACTCCTCGAGTGGGACTCCTTTACCGCCACGGTTACCTTCCGGCTCCTGGCCTTCGGGAAAAGTAAAGCCACCCGGTTCATAAGCCACAACGGCTCTAACATGCTGGTTTTTGATAGCCGTCTTCCATCCAGGCGAACCACCGGCCGAATGGGTGAATAGGATCCCGTCGCCAGACTTATCCATCACTGCCGACATGGCATTTACGATCGTTGCTTCATCGACATTTCCTGTATTGGGCGTCATCATTCGGAAGAAATTGTCAAGCGCAACGCTGTCTTTGGGAAACTGGACACCCTCATTAAAATCAGGGTACAAGCCGATCCGGAACTGAGTGAACCAGGTCTGGTCATCTGGTGTAGCCGTGATCTGTCCCGGCTTTGAGGTTTGCCCTGCGTGGCCACGCCCGGGTTGGTCTACCAGATAAACACCGTAGCCTTTTCTTAGAAAGATATTGGAAAAGCCTTCCCTTCCATCGGCCGTGGTTTGCCAGCTGCGGCGCGATTGCCCGTAGCCATGCAGAAAAACCATAGAAAGTCGCTTTGCCTTTGGCGGGATCTGGTAAAACACGTCGGCATGGTCCCCGTGGCGGGTTTGTCCGCCCTGCGCTACATTCCAGGGTTTGAGCGCGTCGAACGTACCTTCACTTTTGGTTACGCTGCCACCAGCCGAAAAAGCGCCCTGCTCCTGAATGATTAAAGGTTTCTGACTTGTAGTTTTCTGTGCCTGGCCTTGCAAGCTAACTATTGAGCATACCACACATACAAGGCTTAGCATTGCTTTATTTCTCATATCTATTGCATTTAATTTGCGACGCTTGAATCAAATTGTTCGCATTAAATCATTTTAAGCTTTTCGAGCCATTGCTTGATCTCATCCTGGGTCTGGCGCGCTTTCTCATCCTTGATCATCAGCAGTTGCCCGTCCCTTTCAAGACCGCCCCGGGTCGAATAACCTTCCAGTATTTTACTGTTCGGGCATAGCTGTCTGACTGTTTCGAACGTGCTGCCAATGCCGTAACCACCGTTCGTATTGAAGGGAATGACGGTCTTACCGCTCAAATCGTATTGTTTCAGAAAACTTTTCATCGGCGGTGGGAGCTGCATCCCCCAAGTCGGAAAACCAACAAACACCACATCATACTGGCCGATACTATCAATTTTAGTTTTCAAAGGCGGCAGATATCCCGACTGGTTTTCACTGGCTACCTGCGCGACAGTTGCCTGATAATTTTCAGGATAGGGCTTTTCCAGTTCAATCGACACGAGTTTGCCGCCTACGTTCTTCTGAATCATTTCAGCCACTGCCTTGGTATTCTTCGTGCGGGATAAATAGACGATCAGGATATTGCCTGCTGCTATCTCGGTTTCCGTTTCAGCATCGATCCGCTCTGTTTGAGTAGAAGAGCAAGCCGATATCAAAAACAAAAAGGCTAGCAGCAGGTGTGATAATGGAGCTGTTCGTTTCATGCTTTCTAACCTGGTTTGTTATCCTCCCACTTTGGTAAACGAGAGCGACCCTAGTTTCCAACTTCCACTTTCCAGCACATACACTTCCGTCACTTCAAACTCGTTGGTAACCTCCCTGCCGCCAACGACCGCTAACAGTGTAATCCTGTTTAAAAGGATTGCCGTTGAACCAATGATGTTTACAGATACTTTATGGATATCTGCCTTTTTGTAATGAATGCCCCCGGACTTGATGATATTGACTTCCTGCTGTTTGCCCCAAGATCCTCCCATGTGAACAAAGACGGCCCTTTCATCAAAGAGCGCAGCAAGCGAGTCTGCATTCTTGTCTGCCATCCACTGCCATTTCGTTTTAGAAAGTGCAATGATTTTCTGCTCGGTGCTATTTTCACCTTGTGCGAAAGCTTTCTGAGAACCAAACATCAAGCCTGCTCCAAGCAACAGGCAGGAAAGGATTCTGGTGATTGTTTTATTTATGGTCAGTTTCATTGTATCCGCGGATTAATGTTTGATAACATGCGTATCACGTACGCTGCTGAATGTAAGGGCCAGCAGTTTCCAGTCAGCGCCCCGTTTCTTATAAACTTCCGTAACTGTAAATTCAACTTTCGCCTCACTACCCCGAACTGTTGATTCCAGCGTAATACGACTCCAAATGATAGCCGTATCGTCAAAAAGCTCCACCGCTGCATCGTGCACGTCGGCTTTTCTGTACCAGATGCTTCCGGTCTTGATGATATCCAGCTCTTCATCTTTTTTCCAGGTCCCGCTCATATGGACAAATTTTGCTTTGTCATCAAAGAGCTTGGCTAACTCGTCCACGTTTTTGTCCGCCATCCATTGCCACTTCTTTTTTGAAAGATCAATGATTTGCTGCTCCTGGCCGGCTGCGCCTTGCGCGCGTGACGATTGGAAACCTGCCAGCACAAGGCATATCCCTAGAAAAGTAGCTGACAGAATAGATTTGAAAACTGATTGATAATGCATGAGTAACAAGTTGATTTAGAGGCTAAAAAATTGATTTCTCGACCTTAATAATGACTATTTATCTTCGAGCTTTCTTTCACCCAACCATTTTACCATTTTCGGATCGCGGTGGTCAAAAAATGCGCTGGTTTTAGAATCCAAGGCATTGATCGCGCCCATATCTTCGGTGGAAAGCTGAAAATCAAAAATGTCCAGGTTCTCTGCCATTCTTTCTTTTCGGACTGATTTGGGAATTGCAATGACTCCGCGCTTTGTGAGCCACCGGACGACTACCTGCGCGATTGTTTTGCCGTATTTTTCGCCGATCGACGCAAGCAGCTCATTGTGGAACAAGCCGTTTTTGCCTTCTGCAAATGGCCCCCAGGACTGGATCTGCACATCGTTTTCTTCAAGGAACTGTTGTGTTTCAACCTGCTGGTGGAAAGGGTGCGTTTCAATCTGGTTGACGGCCGGAACAACTTCGTTGTGGATGATCAGGTCAATAAGCCTGTCGGGCTGAAAGTTGCTTACGCCGATCGCTCTCACTTTACCTTCCTTATATAGTTCCTGCATAGCACGCCACTCACCATACACATCCCCGAACGGCTGATGGATCAAATACAAATCCAGGTAATCCAGCTGTAACTTTTTCAGGGATACTTCAAATGCCTTTTTGGTGTCTTCGTAGCCATTTGATTGTATCCAGAGTTTGGTAGTAATGAACAGGTCTTCCCGCGCAATGCCACTTTTCTTAATAGCGTTACCTACTGCTTCTTCATTTTGATAAGACGCGGCCGTATCAATTAGGCGGTAGCCTGTCTGGATCGCATCCAATACACTTCTCTCACATTCGGCAAGGTCGGGCACTTGGAAAACGCCGAATCCCAGGATTGGCATTTCTACGCCGTTATTCAATTTTACTGTTTCCATTTGTGGTTTTTTGTTTGATGATGCAAAGTTCCGCCTTTCAAAGGGCCGGTTTGGTATATAGATTCCCGTTTTGTCTACCAATATTCCTGATAGATGTTTGGGGTCAAACCTGTCAGGAAAGCTATGCCAGAACCGCTTCTTGGTCTATTTATCCGCAGCCTTTTCCATCACGTCAAGCCTTGTTTTCTTAGGATCAGGTCCGCCCGCAGCCGAACCATCGGAGCGGAATTCAAGGACTTCATTTTTCTTTGGATCGAAAACTGGCCATTTCGGTAATCCCTTACCATTTGGGTCAGATGTCTTTGCGAAATTGGCCCAATACGTGTTCATCATTTTGGCAACCTCCTTGTCTTTTGGCGTGATAACCGCACCGTTGCGCTCCATCAGATTGTCAAATACATAAGCGATCTCGGAAGCATGTCCTGCGCCGAAACGCATCCGCTGTTGCATGGAAACTGCAACGTAAGAGAAAAGATAAACGTAGGCTTTGTCACCTTTGGCTGTGACCGCATCCGCTGTAAACCTGGCTGGCTCTGCCCAAACCTTATCGGTGTTGACCATCGAAAGCATTTGTGCGAAGTCTGTTTTACCATCCGGATCGTATGCAGCAACCATCTCGTTTTTAACAGGCTCAAATTGTGCGAGCAATTCTTCTTTCGATCTTGCATTCACAAAACCGGCAGGTACTTCTGCACTATTTGAACCAATGATGATGGGAACACGAATTTGCCTGCCAGCCTTATATGCACTCTCGAATGTCTACAACCAATCTGCCATCCAGGATCGGCCCTGCGTAAATGGGCACGCCGCCCTGGCCATTGCTTTCTTGTCCATTATCGACGATATCTTCCACAGACAGTGAGCGGAGTTTGGCTAGGGCTTCTGCATTCTTGCCCTGGATTCCGTGTTTAATAGCAAAGTTTACACCTATCGTCTCTGCTGATACAGGGTAATATTTATCAGCATTTTCCTTGCTTATAGGTCTGCTTGACAAAACGCCGTCACGTCCACCGCCTGATTCGATAATCGCCTTATGAAAAAGACCTTTCGCAGATGGGATCGTCAGCAGTGAATGCACAGAAACGCCACCGGCCGATTCGCCGAAAATCGTTACGTACTTTGGATCGCCACCGAAAGCGGCAATATTCTGCTGCACCCATTTTAGGGCAGCGATCTGATCCATATAGGCATAACTTCCTTTGGGCTCATTGGGATGCTCAGCGCTTAATGCGGGAAACGCGAAATGTCCAAGCCTCCCCAGGCGGTAATTGAAATTCACCAGGACGACACCTTGTTTGGCAAACTGATTGCCGAAAGTTTCAGGATATGAACTGCCCCCGCCTACAAATGCGCCTCCATAGATCCAAACCATAACTGGAAGTTTGTCTCCTTGCTTCGCATTTGCGGGTCGCCAGATATTCAGAAAGAGGCAGTCCTCCGATGTGTTTTCGCGGATCTTACCTGCCTGACGCGGCCAGCCCGACTGGGCACAGTCAGCGCAGAATTTGGTCGCATCTTTTATTCCTTTCCAGGCAGGAAATGGCTGCGGGGGCGCCATCTGTATTGTCCCACAGGCGCAGCAGCATAGGGAATTCCTTTAAAGACATCAACGTCAGCTTCCGTTACGCCCCGTAAAGTTCCAGCACTTGTCTGGACTGTGGGACTTGCGCTCGCATCCGTATTGGTCGATGTTTGCTGGGCCTGCAAACTGAAACTTAAAATGAAAGCTAAGCCGGTAAGTATGTTTCTCATTTTTGGACATTTCCGCAGTTTGATTGGATTGTAAATTTCGACCTTACTCCATAAGGGAATGGTATACAGATTCCTGTTTTATCTACCAATATTCCTGATTTGCCTTTCCGGACTTTTCATCAGGTACTGGATTGAGTAACTTTGTGCAGGTAAAAACCCCAAAACTATGGAAGACATCATTCGTTTCGACACTGTAAATCAATACAATACATTTAACCAGCAGGAAACACTTCACCCGCTGGTAACTGTGATTGATTTGTCAACCGCGAGTCCCAGAAAGAAGACCAGCCAGTATATGGGTTGCTATGGCATATTCTTGAAAGATGTCGTCTGCGGTGATCTTCGTTACGGGAAGGAATATTATGATTATCAGGAAGGCACGCTGGTCTTCATGTCACCGGGACAGGTTTTCACGGTAGAAAATGATGGTGAGCTTTATCAGCCAAAAGGCCATGCGCTCGTCTTTCATCCCGATCTGCTGCTAGGCACCTCGCTGAACGGGAAGATGCAAGAATTTTCGTTTTTTGGCTATCAGGTCAATGAAGCGCTGCATTTGTCCCAGCGTGAAAGGCAGATTGTTATGGACTGTTTCGGCAAAATCAAGTACGAGCTCGAACACGCCATCGACAAGCACAGCAGAAAACTCATTGTCGCCAATCTTGAATTGTTCCTGGACTATTGCACACGCTTTTACGACAGGCAGTTTATTACGCGCGATACAGTACACAGAGGAATTCTGGCAAAATTTGAGACTTTGTTGAGCAGCTATTTCAGCTCTGAGAAACCTCAAACCATCGGCTTGCCGTCTGTCTCATATTGTGCAGATGAGCTCAACTTGTCAGCGAAATATTTTGGTGACCTAATCAAGAAAGAAACTGGCCAGACTGCCCAGGAATACATCCAGATGAAGGTGATTGAAGCTGCAAAAGAAAGGATATTCAATAGTGACAAAACTGTTAATGAGATCGCTTTCGAGTTGGGCTTCAAATATCCCCAGCACTTTAGCCGCCTGTTCAAACAGCGGATTGGGCAAACTCCCAATGAATACAGGATATTAAGCAATCTTAATTAAATTAACCAGATACAGGTAATGAAGCGATCAAAAGGACTAGTCCGTTTGCGGTTAGCATTCCTGCTGACGTTCACGCATATTTTTGTAAACGCACAGGTAAAAGATGCCGGATCGCAAAGCACGTCGATTTTTCCAAAAGGACAGCTGGCCCCAGCTAGCAACTTTACAGGAAAGGCGTGGGTTCACCCATTGATCCAGGCAGATAGTGTTTTCAACATTCCCG
>NZ_JBHYGF010000143.1:557-9367 GCF_051859145.1 Dyadobacter sp. | reverse complement strand
GATCCGCCACGCAGGTTTACCCTGGGAGCTGGGATTAGCTGAAACGCACCAGACGCTGGTTAAAAACAAGCTGCGCGGAAGGGTTACTGTTCAGGCTGACGGACAATTGCGTACCGGTCGCGACCTTGCGATTGCTGCATTGCTGGGTGCCGAAGAATGGGGTGTGGCTACTGCTGCGCTCGTTGCCGCAGGCTGTATTATGATGCGTAAATGTCACCTGAATACCTGTCCGGTAGGTGTGGCTACGCAAAACAAAGAGCTGCGTGCATTGTTCTCGGGTAAGCCGGAGCACGTGGTTAACATGTTCACTTTCATGGCGCAGGAATTACGTGAAATCATGGCACAGCTTGGTTTCCGTACTGTGAATGAAATGGTTGGACAAGCGCAGTACCTCGAACTTCGCAATGATATCAAGCATTGGAAATATAAAAACCTGAATTTCGACGCGATCCTTTATAAAGAAGGGGACTTGTCTGTTGCACAATTCAAGCAGGAAGAGCAGGATCACGGCATCGACAGTATCCTGGATATTGAGCTGATCAAAGCAGCGAAACCTGCTTTGGAAAATAAGGAAGAAATCTATGGCGAGTTCCCGGTGAATAACCTGAACCGCTCGCTCGGAACCATGCTTTCGAACGAGATTTCTAAAAAGCACGGCGGCGCGGGACTTCCAAAAGGAAATATCCATTTCAAATTCCGTGGTACAGCGGGACAAAGCTTCGGCGCATTCAATACCAACGGCGTGCGACTGGAACTGGAAGGTGATGCCAACGATTATTTCGGAAAAGGACTTTGCGGCGCTGAACTGATCGTGTATCCGGACCGCGACTCCAAATTCAAACCGGAAGAAAATATTATCATCGGTAACGTAGCATTCTACGGCGCAACTTCGGGTGACGCTTACATCCGCGGAACTGCGGGCGAGCGTTTCTGTGTGCGTAACTCAGGTGCGAAGGTGGTAGTGGAAGGTGTAGGTGACCACGGGCTCGAATATATGACCGGCGGACTGGCGATTATCCTTGGCTCGACCGGTCGCAACTTTGCAGCAGGTATGTCTGGCGGGGTTGCTTACGTGCTCGACAAAGCGGGCGATTTCCGTGAGAAGGTAAATATGGAAATGGTGTCGCTTGAACCGCTGAATGCAGAAGATCAAGGCATTTTGCGCGAGTATCTTGACAAACACTTCCAGTACACAACCAGCAACATCGCATTCCAGCTGATCCAGAACTGGGAGCAGTCTGTGAAGCAGTTTGTGAAAGTAATGCCGTCAGACTTCCGCAAAGCGCTGGAAGGTCGCGGTATCACGCTGGCACAGCAGATAGCAGACAAGAATGTGGTGTACAAAGACATCGTGGTGGATGTCGTTCACCAATAATATTGCCTCTGTCAGTTAGTTAATCAATTTGAATAACGATTTAATAAGAAGTTAATAATGGGAAAACCAACCGGATTTTTAGAGTTTGAAAGGGAATTGCCTAAGAAGAGAAGTGTTGATGAGCGCATCAGGGATTATAGCGAGATTGAAACGGCACCTACTGACTCTAATTCCAAACAGCAGGCGGCCCGTTGTATGGACTGCGGCATTCCTTTTTGCCACAATGGTTGCCCGCTCGGAAACATCATCCCGGAATTCAATGACGCGGTTTATGATGAAAACTGGGCATTGGCTTACGAGATCCTCTCTTCAACCAACAATTTCCCTGAATTCACCGGCCGCATTTGCCCCGCACCCTGCGAAGCCTCGTGTGTACTTGGCATTAACAAGCCGCCGGTAGCGATCGAATACATCGAGAAAGCAATTATCGAAAAAGCATTTGAACTGGATCTTGTAAAACCACGCATTCCTAAATTCCGTACCGGCAAAAAAGTAGCCGTAGTAGGTTCAGGACCGGCGGGTCTGGCAGCTGCATACCAGCTCAACCAGGCTGGACATACCGTAGTACTGCTTGAAAGAGCGGATAAAATCGGCGGTTTGGTGCGTTATGGTATTCCTGATTTCAAGCTGGCTAAATCTGTGATTGATCGCAGGCTGGCGGTAATGGAAGCAGAAGGTGTTGAGTTCCGTATCAATGTAAATGTAGGTGTGGATATCAAAGCGGATGAGCTGACCAACGAATTTGATGCGGTAGTACTTACAATGGGATCTACTGTTCCAAGAGACGTGAAAATCGCTGGCCGCCACTTGAAGGGTGTGCACTTTGCAATGGAATTTTTGAGTCAGCAAAATAAAAGAGTGGCTGGCATTAACCCGGAAATTGATCACCGCGGAGCGCCTTATGTGAATGGACAGATTATCGCTAAAGATAAAAATGTAGTTGTAATTGGTGGTGGTGATACCGGTTCTGACTGTGTAGGTACCTCTGGTCGTCACGGCGCTAAATCGATCACTCAAATTGAGCTAATGCCGATTCCTCCGAAGGAGCGTGACGCAAGTACGCCGTGGCCAAACTGGCCGATGATGCTGCGCACTTCTACTTCTCACGAAGAAGGTTGCGACAGACACTGGTCAATTAACACCAAAGAATTTGTAGGTGACGAAAATGGCAATCTGAAAGAGTTGAAAATCGTTGACCTGGACTGGCAGAAAGATCCTGAAACGGGCAGAATGCAAATGGCAGAAGTGCCAGGCAGCGAGCGGAACATCCCTTGCGAGCTTGCATTCCTGGCAGCAGGCTTCCTGCACCCGCAACAGGAAGGCTTACTGACCGACCTTGAACTCGAATTTGACGAAAGAGGCAACATCAAAACGAATGGATACCAATCCACTACCAATGAAAAAGTGTTTGCTGCAGGTGACTGCCGCCGTGGACAATCTTTGGTAGTTTGGGCGATCAGCGAAGGCCGCGAGGCAGCCAGAGCTGTGGATGAATTCCTGACAGGAGAATCGTTTTTGGAAGCAAAAGCATTGTCCATGTTCAATCCGGTATTTGCGCACGCCTGATCAATAACAGATAATCAGAGTCTGTCTTACAATATCTTTTGACAAGAAGCTGTCCAATCCGGGCAGCTTCTTATTTTTGATACCTCTATATTTGGCCGAAAATTTTGGTTGAACAGACACATAGTTCATGTTTTTACACAATTCCCCATTTTGGCTACGTGCATTTTTCCCCGGGTTTACCTGGCGCGTCAAAACGGACGAGAAAAAGCTTTTCATCACATTCGACGACGGGCCAATTCCGGATATCACCGAATTTGTACTGGACACCCTGCGGGATTTCAATGCGAAGGCTACCTTTTTCTGCATTGGCGATAATGTGCGAAAGCATCCTGAAATTTTCAGCAAAGTGCTGTCGGCCGGGCATGCTATTGGTAACCACACGTACAATCATTTGAACGGGTGGAAAACCGATGACCAGGAATACCTCGGTAATATCCAGAAATGCGATGAGCACTTGGCTCTATCTACGGATCTGTTCCGCCCGCCTTATGGGAGAATAAGGAAAACGCAGTCGAAAGTAGTATTGCAAAACAGAAAGATTATTATGTGGGATGTGCTGAGCGGCGATTTTTCACAGGAGCTGACTCCCGAAATAGTTTTGCAAAAATCGATCAGATATTCCCGTAACGGATCCATTGTCCTGTTTCACGACAGCATCAAAGCCGCCCGGAATATGCAGTTTACCTTACCCAGGTACCTTGAACATTACGCAGCGAAAGGTTTTACTTTCGAAGCTTTACCAATGAAATGGAATGGCATTTGATTCTATTGAAAACAGGCCTGTGCGCATCAGTATCCTTGTAGCAGCCCGGAATGAGGAACAAAATATAGAAAGGTGCCTGCAATCGCTGAATGCACTCCGGCTTCCGGAAGGAGAAATTGAGGTACTGATTGGTGACGATAATTCAGACGATCATACCGCTTTACTCGTACAGCAATTTTGCATTGACAAACCCCAATTTAAATATTATAAAATCACCACTCAGCTGGCGGGCCTAAAAGGAAAAGCTAATGTATTGGCTCAGCTGGCGCATTTCGCAACCGGTGATTATTTTTTTTACTGCGATGCGGATATTGCTGTGAAGCCAGGCTGGGTTGCAGAAATGCTCCCGCATTTCAAACCGAACACGGGCGTTGTCGTCGGCCTCACAAGAATGAAAAAATCACATTTCCTGGCTGATCTGCTTTCCATGGAGTGGCTTTTCGCATTAACCGTTACCAGATTTTTTTCTCTTCTTAAAATTCCGATTACCGGAATGGGCAATAATATGGCGGTAAGCCGGGAAGCTTATTTCGCAATCGGAGGTTATGAGAAGATCGGCTTTTCGATTGTGGAGGATTACGCGCTTTTCATTGCCATTGCAAACAGCCGTTTTGATTTTCAAATGGCGTATAAAGAAGAAGTACTCAGCATTTCAGAGCCTGTAAATTCTTTTCCAGAACTTTTAAAACAACGGAGAAGGTGGATGCAGGGGGTAATGCAGTCTTTTTGGGTAACAAAGCTCAGCCTTTTCGTTTCATCACTGATCGTGCCGCTACTCTTTTTGGTATCAATCTGGCTTCCCATTGATCCCATGTCGAGTGTTATTCAATATTACGTACTGATTACGACCATTTCCCTGATCGCAATAACAATGCTCAAACAGCCCGACCTATGGAAAGCCGCATTGTTATTCTGGTTCTACATGGTCAGTATCGGCCCGATCATGCTGGTAAACTATTATTCGCCAGGGAAGACGGTTTGGAAAGGGAGGGAGTATTGAAGGGGGGCGGGGGGCTTTTGCCCTAAATCACTGAAGGGACTTTTTGACCCTAAATCCCTGAAGGGACTTTTTGACCCTAAATCCCTGAAGGGACTTTTTTGTTGTTGCGTGAAAGTCATTCAGTCATTTACTCATTCAGTCATTCAATCATTCAATCATTCACTCATTCACTCATCCACTCATTCTCCATGATCGAAACTCACGCCCATATATACAGCGACGACTATAATGAAGATCGAACTGAAATGCTTGACCGTGCCTGGGCGGCGGGTATTGAGCAGATTTGGATGCCGAATTGTGATTCGGGGACGATTGGGCCGATGATGGAACTTGCGCAGGCTTTTTCTGATAAATGTTTGCCGATGATCGGGCTGCACCCGACTTATGTAAAGGAAGATTTTGAAAAGGAGTTGCTGATCATGGAAGCGTGGCTGGATAAATATCCGTTTATTGCCGTGGGCGAAATTGGGATGGATCTATTCTGGGATGTGACGTATCGGGAGCAGCAGAAAAAGGCATTTCTCTACCAGTGCAAGCTCGCCCGAAAGCACAATCTTTGGATTGATATCCATAGCCGAAATGCATTCCGGGAGACAGTTGCCCTGATCGAACAATTTGGCGACAGCCAGCTGAATGGGATATTTCATTGTTTTACAGGAAATCTGGACGAGGCGAAGAAGGCTATTGAACTTGGATTTAAACTCGGAATCGGCGGCGTTTCTACATTCAAGAATGGCGGAATGGACAAGGTTATTCCGTTTGTAGAACTGGAACATCTGGTGCTGGAAACCGACGCACCATATCTGGCACCTGTACCCTACCGTGGGAAACGCAATGAAGTTTCGTACATTGATATCGTGGCGCAGCGCGTTGCCGATTTGAAACAAATAACTAAAACAGAAGTCATCGCCGCCACCACTCAAAATGCGCTAAGTCTTCTCAGGTAAGCTAAGTATGAATTATTCCAAAATCCACATTAATCCGATTTCGCCGGCGCCAACCTCTGGCTCTGTACTTGTAATCTATACTGGCGGTACGCTGGGCATGGTTTACGAAACGAAGGACAGACAACTGGTACCGTTTAATTTCGAGCAGATCATTGAAAAAGTACCGGAAATAAGCCGGCTCGATTTTGAGATCACTTTTCTTTCATTGCCAAAACCCATTGACTCTTCGAATGTAAATCCTGAGATATGGGTGGAACTTGCGCAGATTATCGGCACGCATTATGATCAGTATGACAGCTTTGTGATCCTGCATGGAACGGATACCATGGCGTACACTGCGTCGGCATTGAGTTACCTGCTGGAAAATCTGAACAAACCCGTGATCCTGACAGGCGCGCAGCTGCCGATCGGTGTAGCGCGGTCCGATGCAAGGGAGAATGTGATTACGGCGCTGGAACTGGCGGCTGCCAGGAATGCGGACGGTACTCCGATCATTTCAGAAGTATGCATTTACTTCAACTCTTCGCTCTTACGCGGCAATCGCTCCAAAAAGAAAGAGAGCTCCGATTTCAATGCTTTTCACTCAGAAAACTATCCCCCACTCGCAACGGCGGGCGTGCATATCGACTACAATTTTCCTTATATCAAGCCTTATCAGCAAAATGCAGGATTGATTGTTCACAGCGCATTGAATACGCGCGTAGCATTTTTGAAGATGTTCCCCGGCATCAGTCCGGAGGTAGTTCAGGCCATTCTGGGCATTGAAGAGCTGCGTGGTGTGGTGCTTGAAACATTCGGAGCAGGGAATGCAACAACCGACATCTGGTTCCTCAGTGCGATCAGCAAGGCGATTGAAAAAGAGATCGTGATTTTTAATGTATCGCAGTGCAACGGCGGCCGCGTTGCGCAGGGCCAATATCAAACAAGCAAATACCTGCAGCAAGCAGGCGTAGTAAGCGGCTCCGACATCACAGCCGAAGCCGCTATCACCAAGATGATGTTTGTTTTTGGAATGGAGACCAGCTACGCAAAGTGTGTTGAAATGCTGGGAGCGCCTTTACGCGGAGAAATGAGCATTTAACTTGCATTACAAATCTGCTTTGCTATATTTGCACCCCGTAACCACAAAATAGAGAGGTGCCCGAGTGGTTGAAGGGGCTACCCTGGAAAGGTAGTATATGGGTAACTGTATCGAGGGTTCGAATCCCTTCCTCTCTGCAAAAGGTCAATTTTCAATACGAAAATTGACCTTTTTTATTTTTCTACTTTCTATTCTACTAATTCGGGTTCAGCAACTTACGAAAAGCTGCGGGCGATAGGCCGGTCTTCTGTTTGAATAACTTGTTGAAAGATTGCGGATGCTCAAAGCCTAGTGCATAAGCCACATCTGCTGTGGTCAGCGACGCGGTTCCAAACATTTCCTTTGCTTTTTCAATCATTTGTAAATGAATGTGCTGCTGGGCTGTAAGACCAGTGAGGGATTTCAACATATCGGACAAGTAGCGCTGCGAGACGTTTAATTTTTCCGCTATCTCTCGGGGCGTAGGCAAGCCACTTACCAGCGCCTCTTGCTTTCCAAAGCGCTCCATTAAAAACGCATTCATCTGATCAATCAGATTATGGTGCACCACATGACGCGTCAGGAACTGGCGGTTGTAAAACCGGTTGCAATGATGCAGCAGTAATTCGATCTGCGATACCAGCACATCCAGGCTGAACTGGTCGGTTCGGTTTTTCAGCTCCGTCGCAATCGACTCAAAAACAGATTGGATAACATTTTTCTCTTGTTCGGAAAGAAACAATGCTTCCTGGACCGAATAGGAGAAAAAGCCGTATCCGTGAATGCGGGATGCAAGCGGATGCCTGAAAAAGAGATCGGGATGGAAGTATAATGCGTAACCCTCGTGCTCGTCCAAATCATCGGATAGTTCGACAATCTGATTGGGTCCTACGAATGCAAGTCCGCCGTCACGAAAATCATAAGATCCAGGTCCGTATTTGGCTTTACCATTGAACCGTAGCTTAAATGCTATTTTATAGAAATGCAGCAAAAACCGGCTACCTGCCTCCACCAGACAAGGTTTTTTTTCGTCATAATTGACCAATGCGACCAGCGGATGCGGAGGTGACCGCAGACCAATGCGCTCCATTAAGGCTGAAATGTTATCAAAAACGACTGGTTGTTCCTGCATATCTGTCTAATCGCTTTTTGCAAATACCAATATAAACGTTCCAAACTCAATCCTGAATAGCCGGGCGAATCACAATATCTCCAATATCCACCTGATCCGGCTGAGCAATCGCGTAGGCAACTGCCTCTGCAATCGCCGTGGCAGGAATTGCAATCTCGCTGGCGCGCTGGGTCAGAATATCCCGGATGGATTCATTCTTGATTTTGCCCGCAAATGGCGTATCCACAAACCCAGGAGAAATCCCGGTCACACGCCAGCGGCCTTTTGACTCCTGTCGTAAAGCTTCGCTGATCGTGCGAACTGCATTTTTGGTAGCTGCATAAACGCCCATGGTTGGCACAATGCTGATGCCAGCTGTCGAAATGATATTGATAATATGCCCTGAGCCCTGCAATTTGAAAACCGGTAATGCTGCGGCAATGCCATAAAGCGTCCCTTTCAGGTTCACGTCGATCATCTGCTCCCAACCTGCTACATCAATATCCTCCATTAATTGCAGCTGACTGATCCCTGCATTATTCATGATTACGTCCAAACGCCCGAATGCGTTTAATGCCAATTGTACGAGGGCGGCGACATCAGTTTGTTCCGTGACATCCGTTTGCAGATAAACCGCCTGGCCGCCGGAATCCTGAATACGTTTTGCCAACCTTTCCAAAACATCTGCCCGGCGGGCTCCAAGAACAACTTTCGCTCCCTTTGCTGCCAGTAATTCCGCAGTAGCTTCACCTATGCCGCTACTCGCACCCGTGATGACAACCACCTTGTTTTCAATTCCATTTATCATATCGTAGTCTGAAAGTTACGATACAAAATTCCTGAAACAGAAGCCTGAAAGTGTAGCCAGGATCGCTGAATGTGTAGCCGGAACCTGCGGGCGCACGTCCTGAATGGTTTTAATTAGGTAATCGAACAACACGCGGAGTTTACAACTGCTTTCAGCCGCCAGTCCAATCCAAACCTACAA
>NZ_JBHYGF010000143.1:0-547 GCF_051859145.1 Dyadobacter sp. | reverse complement strand
CGGACACGGTAATCCGCTCGCCAGTTACCCAGCCGGCTTCATCCGAGGCCAGGAATACGGCGACTTTTGCAATATCTTCCGGCTGACCGATCCGGCCAAGTGGTGTGAGCGGTAGCATTTGTTTTTCGATGTCTCCACCGATGATGCCCATTTCGTGGTTCCCTTCGGTGTCAGTCACACCCGGAGCAATGGTGTTAATTCGGATATTTTTCGGGCCCAATTCTTTCGCCAACGTTTTGGTGACATTGTCGATACCGGCTTTGGCTGCAGAATACACCATTACACCGGGGATCGGGTTTTGGCTTACCGTCGAGCTGACATTGATAATGCTCCCGCCATTTTCACCAAATAAGTTCACTGCCTGCTGAATCGTCAAAATCGGCCCCATCAAGTGGGTATTCACCTGTACATGAAAGCTCTCCTCCGATATTCCATCGAGTAATTCGATCCTGAAAACGCCTGCATTGTTTACCAGGATATCCAGCTGACCAAATGTCTCCACCGTTTCGTTCAAGAGCCTTTTGATGTCAGCGAGTCTGGAAATGTC
>NZ_JBHYGF010000142.1:0-9368 GCF_051859145.1 Dyadobacter sp. | reverse complement strand
CGCCGCCATCCCAAAAGAAGGAATCATTCCATGCCATGTTCTGAATGGCCGGAGAGTTGCGCACGCCAAGACGGTCATCTACGCCGTGGCTCAACTCGTGCCCGTGATGTGTAAAGGCTGCTGTTTGCTGGTGACAGGTACCGCAGCCAATCAAATTGGTCCGCGATAAAATTCCATCATAGAACAGGAACCTTCCCAGCTGCACGCCTTCCTCTGTCAGCGGGTTGCGCGAGAGGTCATAGACCGGGTCGGGAAAACCCACTGGCTTGGTCCAGGCAAGTGGCGTGGGCCCGGTTTTGACCGGCTCAGGCTCCTTCTCGGCAGGCTTTTCACAGGCCAGGGATGCAGTAAGTAAAAGAAGAAACAGGATTGTTTTATTCACTTATATTTTGCGGTCAGGATCAATGAATGTGGTCCAGGGTAAACATATTGACATAGTTATTGGCGATCTGCTGCGATTTTTCCGGTTGGCCGCCCATGATGCTGTTGTATTGGGCTATACTGATGTTGGTGGCTGGCCCGTCAAAAACTTTCAGTACATCGACCAGAAAATGCACTTCGGGCGTTTCACTTTTCGTAACAGGCGCTTTCAGCGTCCCGAAGCTGACCTTTACCACCCTGGTATTATTGACAGTCCTTTCGTTGTAACCTCCAAAAAGACCAATATGGTAATAGAACTTGCCGTTTACCGGATTGCCTTTGGAAGAGCTTCCTTCCAGTTTGACAAAAATGTAACCTGAATTCCAGGCCCAGTACATGCCATCATCCATCATGGATCCGGATGGGTCAAGTACTCCCTGACGCTTTTCAATCGGGGCGGTGTTGCGCGTACTGTCAACGCCCACCATAAATTCCGCCGCAGTATAATCCCCAACTGGTACGTTATTCAAAGTCACAAACTGTGAAGTTTTGGTGTCTTCCTTGATCAGAAAGTAACTCGAATCCTGTGGGACCGTGAATACACTGCCATCAGCCTTGGTCAGTTTGATGTTGGAGATGAAGTAGTTGAACTTGGTCACGATGAAATCTTCTCCTGAAGCATTTTTGTAGGTGACCCCGTTTAAGACCAGGTTTTTGTCTCCTACAACATTATCGAATTCGATGCGGAGTTTGCCGCCATTTGACGCGCTGGGTTCAGGGTCAACAGAAGGGCGCGAGGAATCAGAGCATGAGCTAGCTGAAAACAAAATGGTTACTGCAAAGAACGCAGCAAAGCATTTATAGAAAATACTTTTCATATGGATGAAATAGTGGAATGCCAGGCGCTTTTCAAGCACAGCAAGTCCATCTTAGATAAAAAGAAATAAGGAAAAAACGCCTGTGAATACAGGTGTATGTATGTAAGCTTGCAGCCTTAGGCCAGCGGCGGATGGAAAATACTTTCAGCCGCAATACGGCCCAAAAATGCAGATTTATAAAAAAAGGCAGGGGTAGGATAGTCTTCCAATGTCACTTGCGGCAAACCAAAAGCATATGAATTTGAGGAATCCATTACCTGATAGATCAGACTGGACATGTAATCCTGCTGGGCCTGCCGCTCCTGTTGTTTTTCGGCTTCTGCCAGCTTTTTAGCCAGGTAACACTTGCCATTGCAATTAAGCTTGGGCCTGTCCCTGTTGATGCACAATGCTTTGGAGATATAATCCTTCCTTATTTCATAGTCCAGGCATACCAATGGGATCACCCATGCTTTCACAAGCATCAGCATCAAAAGGCCCAGGCCAATCCATTGTTTCTTGGAACTATTCAATTTGGTCAATTATGACTTTACAATAACGTTTTACAAAAGTAGCCACGAAATACTAAAATATCACGCTAACAACGATTTAAACTACTTATTCTGGCAAAATGCGGTGAGGGTGAATGGTTATCCCAATATGAATCTATAATAAGATGCATCGTAAGGTGGATTCTAACCTTACTATTACCGTTGAGGTCTTCAGACAATACTCGCAAAGATAGTTATACTAGTTGCACGAGAGCGCATAAGTAATTTATGCTCTGAAAGGCTTTTATTGTTGCTAACTAGCTGGTAACTAGTTGTGGTAAGCCCCTCAATATGGTAATCTCAGGTAAAGTTTGAGGTAGGCAAAAGCCATACTCATTACACAATAATTACCCAAAGTCTGCTAAAAATCCAGGATAAGTCTGCCGAAATTTAAGATGATCTTAAGAATTCCTTAAGTCAATTTATAGGACTGCGGCCCTTCATTTACATACTGAATTAGTTGCGATCAATTAGCTTTACAGTAATCATCCAATCAGACTTGAATGAGAACCTATGAGAATCCTGATAATAGAAGATGAAAAAGGAATACTGAATTTTCTAAAACAGGGTTTGGAGGAGGAGTCTTATGCTGTGGATACTGCGTCGGATGGTAAAGCGGGCCTGGATATGGCACTTACCGGTGAGTATGATTTATTGTTGGTAGACTGGATGTTGCCCAGCAAAAGTGGCGTGGAGATTTGTAGGGAATTCCGGAAACATTTTGCTAAAACTCCGGTCATTTTCCTTACTGCACGCGACACCGTTCAGGATACGATCTTTGGATTGCAGTCTGGTGCCAACGATTACATCAAAAAGCCTTTTAGTTTCGACGAACTTTTAGAGCGCATCAAGGTTCAGCTGCGACCGGTTACAGGTGAGCAGGCTGAATTTACGCTTGGCCCCATTCGCATCGACACTTTGTCGCATCAGGTTTTCAGAGAAACAGAAGAGATAAAACTTACACAAAAGGAGTTTGCACTGCTGGAATATCTTTTGAGAAACAAAGGGAAGGTTTGCAGGCGCAGCCGGATCATTGAGAGTGTATGGGACATCCATTTCGACTATAACACAGGTGTGATCGATGTCTATATGAACGCTTTAAGGAAAAAGCTCAAACTTGCAAAGGAGGAAGACTATATTCAGACCGTCCGCGGTATCGGTTATATTGCAAAAGAGATCTGAACCGGGAAATATGACTACTTCCTTTAAAAATAAGATTGCCTTTAATTTCACGCTGAGTACGGCGATTTTAACTGCGGTTATTTTTTTTGTCATTTATCATATTGTGAGCCTTACGGTTTTTAATGGTTTGGAAAAAGATATCACTTTCCAGGCCGATAAACATTTTTACGAGGTGGGTGTAAAGGACGGTGTGCCTTACATTGCCGATAAGGAGGAATGGTTTGAAAAAGAACACCGTGAACTCGAAGTTAATCCGGTGTTTGTGCAGATAACGGACACGAACGGAACAGTCATTGAAAAATCACCAAACCTGAAGCTGGATTATTTGACAGCAGATCTGACTAAGAGAGACAAGGTGTTTTTTCAAACCAAATTGAAAGGGCTGGCCATTGCCCAGATTCAGGTTGCCTTAAAAGAAAGGGATAAATTAGCAGGTTATCTGATCGTTGCGATTCCGATAACAGGGTCTGAAAAAGTACTTGAAAATCTCAAAAGTGTATTACTGATTGCTTTCCCGATTGTGCTGCTTGTTCTATTTCTTGTCACGCGCCTGATCGCCGGAAAAAGTATTCAACCGGTTCTCAGTGTAATTGATACAGCGGGTAAAATAACCAATGAAAATCTTACGGCGCGTGTTCCGCTTCCGGCGGGAAAAGATGAGTTAAACAAGCTGGTTGTTACGATTAATGATCTGATGGATCGGATAGAAAGTGCCGTGGAACGTGAAAAACGATTTACTTCTGATGCTTCCCATGAGCTGAGAACACCCCTGGCGGTAATCAAAGGTACACTTGAAGTTTTGATCCGGAAGCCAAGAACCGCTGGGGAATACATTGACAAAGTTGCTTTGTCGATCAAAGAAATTGACAGGATCAGTTATCTGGTTGATCAGTTGCTTCTTCTGGCAAGATTCGAAAGTCAGAAAAAGGCGATGGATCATCAACGTGTGGATCTTTCTGAACTAACAGGTTCTATCCTGCAACGGCAGCAGCAACAAATTTTGGAAAAGGATCTGTCAGTAGAACTGATAAGCGATGAGCACACTGACGTTTATGCTGATCCGTACATGCTTGATATCATCATTGAAAACCTGATTTCCAATGCTATTAAATATTCGATCAGCAGGGAAAGCATTAAAATTGTCATCAGTCAGAGCGGTCAAAACGTGTCGTACGCTGTTATCGACAGCGGAATTGGTATTGCCGCCGATGAAATAGATAAAATACAAGAACCCTTTTACCGCGCCAGCCCCTTACAGCATCCCCAGATTAAAGGCAATGGGCTCGGGCTTTCGATTGTAAAAAGGATGTGCCAGCTCATGCAGATCCAGTTTAAGATCAAAAGCGCGATCGGTCAAGGTACCACTGCCGAACTTCTTTTTTAAGATAGGCTGATCAATGGTTTTTGCCCCTTTTTAGTCATATCTGTGATCCATGCAACCTATGGCTTATTGCGTGTAAATTTATCATGTGCTATTGAGGACATTTGTTAGGGTTTGGAAGAGCAGGTTATACTGTTCAGTCATTGCCGAATCTCTTCCAATGATTAAGAATTTAAGCTAACCTTAAGAATATCTTGAGGAAACGCTAAGGTAGCTCCACATACATTTGAGATATCATTCATACAACAATAACCCAATTACAATCATGGACCATAACATCAAAGACGACAATATAAACCGTCATGAATTTTTGAGAGAAATGGGTTTTGCCGGATCGGCCCTGGCTGCTGTTTATTTTGGTGCAAACCTGCAATCCTGCACGAATGAACGTGTGAGCCCGGCACCTACAAACCTGACGCTGGATTTAACCGCTTCCGAAAATGTGGCGTTGAAAAATAATGGGGGTTATGTAGTAAAAGATGGTGTTGTTATCGCCAAAAGTAATACCGCCGAATATATTGCTGCCACGCTTACATGCAGCCACGAAGGGAAAAACCAAATCATGTATCAGTCAGATCATTTTTACTGCCCGGCACATGGAGCAAAATATGACAACACTGGTAAAGGGCTCAACAGTGAAGGGAAAAAAGGCATCCGGGTTTATACAACCAGTCTGGCTGGCAACATTTTGACCATTACCGCTTAGGATAATATGAGAATGAAAAAATGTATAGCCGTTGCGATGCTGCTCATGGGCTCATCTGCATTTGCACAAGACGATTTATTAAAACAACTGGATCAGGCTCAGGATTCAGTGACTACATACAGTGCCGCCACCTTTAAAGGAACCCGGATTATCAATGGGCATTCAGTAGAAACGGTCGGAAAAAACAACATGGATTTTATTATTTCACACCGGTTTGGCGCTGTTAATTCCGGTGCAAATAATTTCTTCGGACTGGACGAATCTCAAATCAGGCTGGCATTGGAATACGGGCTTACGGACCGGCTGATGATCGGCATCGGCAGAAGCAGTTATCAGAAAACCATCGATGTTTTTGTGAAATACCGCCTTTTAAAACAGTCGTCGGGATTTAAAAATATGCCAGTATCCGTCACGCTTTTTGCCAGCGATGCTAATAATTCAAGCATTTCATCAACAGACCTTCCCTTTTACACGATTGCCCAGCGACAGACTTATACGTTTCAAGCGCTGATCGCCCGCAAATTCAGTGAGAAATTTTCACTTCAACTAACACCGACTATTGTGCACCGGAACCTGGCAGAAAATCAGATTGATGCCAATAATCTGTATGCATTGGGAATGGGCGGTCGTTACAAACTGACCAAACGCACTTCTTTCAACGTCGAATATTGGTATACACCAAAAACATTCGCAGGCACAACACAGCGGGATCCCAGATTTACAAATACCCTTTCACTTGGTTTTGATATTGAAACGGGTGGCCACGTATTCCAGCTGCACCTGACAAATTCAAGAGGAATGATTGAGAAACAGTTCATTGGACAGACCACTGGAAAATGGAACAGCGGTGATATTTTCTATGGCTTTAACGTAGCACGTACATTCAGTTTTGATAAAAGTAAAAAACACAAATCCAGTGGATACTAAAACATTTAGACTGATGCTGATTGTCATGGTCAGCCAGCTCATAGCAATTACCTCTTACGGACAATTGTATATGACCAAGACAGGTGAGACGAGTTTTTTCTCCGAAACACCGCTCGAAAATATCGCAGCAGTCAATAAACAGGTGCTGGTTATTCTGAACACGGCCAACGGGGAAATTGCCATTAAAATGCAGCAGCGCGGGTTTCATTTTCCAAACAAACTCATGGAAGAGCACTTCAATGAAAACTACATGGAAACCGAGAAATATCCGGCGGCGGTCTTTACGGGAAAAATTAAAGAGCCAATAGATTACAGTAAAGATGGAAGTTATGCAGTAAGTGTAGACGGGATCATGGACATGCACGGTGTGAAACAGAACCGGACACTGAAAGGCCAGCTTGCCGTATCAGGTGGGCAAATCACGATTACCTGCGCCTTCGATGTCAAACTTACAGACCACAAAATCGAAGTCCCTACGCTGGTGGTGGCTAAAATTGCGGAGTCTATTGCTGTTAAAAACAAGTTTGTGCTGATTCCTAAAAAGACAGCCTGACGAGCTGAAAAGAGTTGTTAAAGGAGTAATCTCATCATTAGATCAACCAAAACTTCTTCATTGAAAAAGCAGATTTCCATATTGTTGCTGGCCATTTACCTGTTTTCGAACTTTCATTTGATCGAACTGGTAAAAATACCTATGCTCATTGAGCACTACGGCCAGCATCAGAAATGGAATCAAAAATCTACTTTTATTGACTTTATTGTCCTGCACTACCAGCAGGCAATATCCGGGCATTCCGACTACGATCTGGACAAAAAACTACCTTTCCTTTCCGGCCAGGACCATCTGGCGATCTGGGTAACACCTATTTTTTCAAATCCAACATTTCTATTTCAGCCGGCTTTATTCTGTTATTTCTTGAAACGGGACAGCTTCCATCTCAATAGCCGGATCAATTCATCTTATCTGTCCGGGATATGGCAGCCTCCCAAGTATTGCTGATTTTTTAAAGGAACGCAGGTGATTGTCCTTGAAATGACTGCGTATCCATTTCAATTTTTTCTCAAATCAACAATACAATCATGTTAAATAAAATTATTGGCTTCGCTGTCAGTAACAAGCTCATCATAGGCCTGCTCGTCATTGCCCTGATCGGCTATGGCAGCTATGAGCTGACCCGGCTTCCGATTGATGCCGTGCCCGATATTACCAACAACCAGGTCCAGGTCATTACCGTCGCCCCTTCTTTCGGAGCGACGGATATCGAAAGGCTGGTCACTTTCCCCATCGAACAGGCCAACAGCAATATCTCCGGACTAAAAGAAATTCGCAGTTTTTCTCGCTTTGGTTTGTCGCTGGTCACCATCGTCTTTGATGATGCCACCGATATTTACTGGGCACGGCAGCAGGTTTCCGAACGGCTTTTAAAAGTTCAGACCATTATCCCTCCCGGTATCGGCACACCCGAATTGGGACCGATCAGTACCGGTCTTGGAGAAATTTACCAGTATGTCATTCGCCCGAAAGAAGGTTACGAACACCGTTATAACGAAACGGATCTGCGCACGATCCAGGACTGGATCGTCCGCCGTCAACTCCTGGGCGTGAGAGGCGTTGCGGAAGTAAGCAGTTTTGGAGGAAAATTAAAGCAGTTTTCCATTGAAATTGACCCGCAAAAGCTTCTTTCATATAACATTACGATCAACGATGTTTTTAAGGCATTAGAAAATAATAACCAGAATACCGGAGGCGCATACATCGAAAAAGGGCCAACTGTGCTTTACATCCGCAGCGAAGGATTGGTAGAAAATCTGGATGACATCAATAATATCTCTGTTAAATCATTGGCCGATGGGCAGCCATTGTTTATCAGGGATGTGGCCCAGGTAAAGACCAGCTTTGCAACCCGCTATGGCGCGATGACCTACAACGACAAAGGCGAGGTTTCTGGTGCGGTCGTGATGATGCTCAAAGGTGCCAACAGCAGCGAGGTTATTAAAAATGTAAAGCAGCGTGTGGCCCAGATCCAGACAACATTGCCCGAAGGTGTGGTGATAGAGCCTTTTCTTGACCGGACTAAAATGGTCAATAATGCCATTGGAACCGTTGAAAAAAATCTTTTGGAAGGTGCGCTGATCGTCGTTTTTGTACTCGTGCTGTTCCTTGGAAATTTCCGTGCTGGTCTGCTGGTCGCTTCGGTGATCCCGCTTGCTATGCTTTTTGCGGTGATTATGATGAATACTTTTGGTGTGAGCGGTAACCTGATGAGCCTTGGAGCATTGGATTTCGGACTGATTGTAGATGGTGCGGTCATCATCGTAGAAGCGGTGATGCACCAGATTACACATAACAAAAAATTTGCAGGTTTGGCGCGGATTACTCAGCAGCAGATGGACCAGGAAGTAAATGAATCCGCAGATAGGATGATGAATAGTGCCGTTTTCGGCCAGGTGATCATCCTGATCGTTTACCTGCCCATCTTTACTTTACAGGGAATTGAAGGAAAGATGTTCAAGCCTATGGCACAAACGGTTGCTTTTGCACTTTTAGGCGCGTTCATTTTGTCACTGACTTATATTCCAATGATGAGTGCTGTGTTTCTGAGCAAAAAAATCAAGACCCAGCCAGGCTTTTCTGACCGGATCATGGACAAGCTGGCAAAAAAATATCGCTATGCACTTGAACGGGTAATTGGTCATCCCAGATTGATCCTGATGTCGGTGCTGATCCTTTTTGGATCTTCGGTTTACCTGCTGACTACACTCGGCGGAGAATTTATTCCTGCTTTGGAAGAAGGTGATTTTGCCGTAGACACACGCGTGCTCACGGGCAGCAGCCTGACCACGACGATAGAAAACACAACGAAAGCAGCGCATATTTTGAAAACGCAGTTTCCAGAAGTTTTAAAAGTGGTTACCAAAATAGGAAGCGGGGAAGTTCCGACCGATCCGATGCCGATGGAAGCAAGCGATATGATGGTGATTTTGAAAAACAAAAGTGAATGGACATCTGCTAAAACCTTTCCTGAGCTTTCCGAAAAAATGGGAGAAGCGCTCAAAGAAGTGCCAGGTATTACAGCCGGGTTTCAGTTTCCTGTCCAGATGCGTTTTAATGAGCTGATGACAGGGGCACGTCAGGATGTGGTTTGCAAAATTTTCGGCGAAGATCTGGACACGCTGGCACTTTATGCAAAGAAACTCGGGACCATGGTCAACCAGGTTGAAGGCACGAAAAACTTGTATGTGGAAGCCGTTTCCGGTATGCCGCAGATTACGATACGTTACAACCGCAGTGCTTTGGCGCAGTACGGCCTGGACATTTCAGCCGTCAATAAAACGGTCAACACTGCCTTGGCCGGTCAGAGCACCGGGATGGTTTTTGAAGGCGAAAAACGGTTTGAGCTGGT
>NZ_JBHYGF010000141.1:0-9436 GCF_051859145.1 Dyadobacter sp. | reverse complement strand
AAAAAGCTTCTGGTTTCGTTAAAAAAGTCATTTTTCCCGATCACCTCATAATGCTCGAACTTCCTGCCGGATACATTTATACGTTCACCCAAAATCAGCCCTTCCAGCCTGTCGGTTGGCGCAACATCATCGTCAATAATGATCAGTTTACTGGCCAGCCCTGCTGAGGGCTCGTCAGGGCCCGACACTTTTTCCATCACCACAATGCCGCCTGACGCTTCATCCTTATGCCCCGGCGATTGGATCTGCCCGATTTTGAGTGGTAAAAATGCCCTGCTGCCAATGCTTTTTTCGTAAATGGAATTGGCGAAGATCCCGTCCAGAAACTGCGATGCGATACCATCCGTTTCATAACGGCCGTAGTCGATCCAGTTGATAAATTTGGCCGCATTCCCGCCCCAGTGCAGCTTGAAAATATTCTCCTTCGCACGCCTGGAAAGTCCCGAACCCAGGAACTCATCCACGGCCAAGCAAAGGTGCCCCGCGTAAAACGACAATGCACCGAATTCGATCGCAAGAATGCGCCGCAGCCACGCAATGTCGGCATGTCCCGAATTTTTGCTGAGGTTGGAAGCGATATGTTTCTCTTCTTTCCGGAGCACGAAATTGAGCCGTGAAAAGAAAAGTTTTGAATCGTCCCTGACGTCGTTTAATGCACGGGTTGATTCTTCTGTAAAGAGCAGTGCGCACACGCGTGAATTCTTTTGCAGCAGCTGACCGATCTGTTTTCCGGCCAGTTTCACCGATGCGTCCAGCCTGATTTTGCTGTCAAACCAGATGCTGTAATCCGTTGTTCCACCGCCCACATCCAGGCAAAGCGCGCCGTCTTCCTTGTTTGCCGGACTGGTGCCGTCATTGTTGATCCGATCACTTGAAAAATATTCTCCTGCTGCAATTCCCTCCGTTGTAAAGCTGGGCCTTGTGTTAATGACAATTTTCCCGTTGTCTTTCGTGGTAATATTATAAATGGCCTGATATTCGTCAAACCTGCGCTTTTCCGCCCAGATAAATTTCCCTTCCGGAATGTCCTTTTCGCCGTCTTCCGATACATGCACGAAGTTTTCCAGCGCTTCCGTCCAGGCCCTTTTCATAGCCCGCACTTTGTCATCAGAATAGGACTTCGGATAAGTGCAACGGAACTCCATTCTGCCAACACGATTTTGCAAAAGGTCAATGATGACCAGAAAAACGGTAGACCGGATGAATGCGATCATGTTGGTCGTATCCTCATCCCATTTGATGTCTGTAAAAACGTAATTCGGATATTCGGGTTCGCTGGGAAAATATATGAACTGATCGAGCAGAATATCTTTCGTAATACCCGCCTTGAAAATCCGCAACAGGGTCGGAATCGGCAAATGCTGGTCTTCGGTCGGGACGAAAAAAGCGCGCGTGATCTTTTCCCTTTTCGACTTCTCCTTTTTAATGCTGCTTCCCGTCTGCGACTGCGGGTCCGAATTCAGGATGGATCTCACATATTTGGAAAAGCTGAAAACCCACCGCCTCGCATTTTCATTGGAGTAGCGATAAATGTTCGTGTTGGACGTTCCAAGGTCAACGCCGATAATGCTTTTGCCGGTAAATTGTTTACCCTCCACATCCGGATTCCTGCTCAGCAACACGAGACCATATGCCTGATTTCCCCGGTTGGCGCTGTTGATGGTAACTGCTTCCGGAAACGAGTTATAGCCCGAAATGCGGATAATTTCTGCCCGCTCGCGGTCCTGCGCGGTTTCAATTTTCTGTTCTTTCTGCGAAACGGTAATGCGCTCTGCAAAATTAAGGGGCGCGATTTTGAAGGAATCAATATTGGAACACAGCATAAAATACTGGCACCAGAAGTCGCCCAGGTAGTCAGGGAAGATTTCCAGAACGGGAACTTCCACTTCCACAATTTCGCCTTCTCCTTTCTGCAAACCTGATTTTGCCGTCCTGAATGTTTTCTTGATTTCCACACGCTGCCCGTCGATCAGCGGCAGGAAAAATGAAAAAATCACCTTTTCGTCTGTCTTGACAAAGCGTGGTTTCAATTTCTCCTGAATGTCGTCGGGAGTGAAGAAATAAAGGATTTCTTTTCTGAAAGGCAGGATAAATTCTGTTTCGTTGCCATTGAGAAAGGATTCGGACGTATTCAGGATATCGTCGTCTGTCTTATTCTTCAAAAGCGTGTCCGTCAGAAAGTAAAGTTCGGGCCGGATCCAGATAGAATCGTGGTTTTTGAGGTTAATGTTGTTGATAAACACGCCCGATTCTTCATTGAAAAATTTGCTGACCAGCGAATGCGTGTCGTCACCCAGCTCGCGGGGCGTTAACCCGTCCCACAAGGTTTTATTTTGCGATAACAGCGAGGGCGTAATTACAACCACTTCTTTATACCCCGATTTATTTTCGAGGTAACCTGATTTATTGCGCGACATAGATAGGCTGTAATCCGACTTCGTCCTGTCACTATCCACATCCCCTTCCACCAGCGGTGTAAGTATGTGCTGATAAATCTCGTAACGCGACAGGAATGCAGGCGGATTACGCCGGATCGCCTCGGGCATTTCCTCTGCCACCTTCACCTTGCTGGACTGGATGACTTTATCCTGCGCAATGCCCAATTCCTGCTTGATTTCCCTAAGCCAGTCGGCCAGCAGCCGGTTCATGTCGCCAATGTAAATGTGGCCCTGAGAAGGCGTATCGTTGGTTTGCGCAATGCGGTTGAATTTGTCGAGGAAATCTTCCAGCCATTTGCCCACATATTCCAGTCCCTCGTATTTCAAAGGCGGGCGCAGGTAACCTTCATTGTCTTTCAGCGAAAACCCGCGCAGGTCTTTGAGCTTGCGGTTGTAGTCGGCCGAGGTGTAAACGAGCGTTGCCGGCGACATTGCCCCGATCGCGATATCCCCGAATTTAATGATCAGAATGTCCGTCCACGCGTAAGTGGTACCATCGGATTGCAGCTCGATCGGTCTCGGTGCCAGGTTCACCAGCGCACGGCAAAATTTTTCATCATTAAACTGGACAGGCGAAATCTGCAGTTTTCCCAAATCGGGCTTCACAGAATGCAATGCGAGCAAACTCAGCAGCCCCTTCCATTCCTGCACAATGCGGTCTCGGAGCGGATGTTTTTCGGAGCTCAGTGCGCCCTGGAATGTAAGCGGCCGTGCGTAAATGTCGGGAATGGATGAAACGCCCCGCGTTTGTGCGGCCTCGTCTATTTCAATCCCGTTTCCTATATCGGTGATAACCCTTCGTTGCTTGTCCTCCCAGAGTGCATCCGCAGCAGGTTCGCTGATTTCAGCACCCACAGCCAGTTTAGGGAGATATAAATGTTTTTGTGACATGGATCAGCGCGTTAATTGTTGACCTGATTTTTGCGATTAAACCTGGCCGCAGCGTCAAAAAAGATGTTCAGATATTTGCTTCCGGCCGTGATGTTGTCCCTGATAATGGCATCCTGAAGTCCGTCGTCTCCCAGGAACGCATGAAACGTTTTGCGCTTGGAATCGCCTTTGATCAGTTCGCCAATATTCCCGATGTTGGTATCGGGATCAAACAGGTCAAGCTTTTTATTGGGCACGATCGCCCCGTTTACCAGCTTTTTGCTGTCGATCAGAAAGACCGTTTCGCCGTCATCCATAGAGCCGATCCAGTACAAAAAGGCATTCAGGAAATAATCTGCCGCCGCGTACAGGTCATTATTCTGATTGTGCCGGGGGTTATGCAGGTGGTTGTCTTCTTTCAAAACGCGACCAAAATTTTCCCTGTACCAGGTTTGCATGGAAACTTCGCTATGTGTCCTGCCCAGCTCTTTTTTTCCATAAGTGAGATAAGCGTAGGCAAAGACCGTAAAATCCGAGAGTGCCGTTTTGAATTTGCGCTTGTGCGCGGTCAGGCCGGCACTATCTCGCGTGAGCGGGAGCACATTCCAGCTAATCTTTTCAGTTTCCCGACTTGCCAGAAAGTATTTTTTGTTGTTTGCAGGTAACTGTGCGGGCTGGCTGAAAAAGTCAAACCCGGCCAGCGCGCTGACCATTTCGATGTAATGCGGCTTGTTTTGCTGGGTTGAACTGCCCGTGCTGAAATCCCCGACCTTTTGCGCCAGCGAGTCACCGATGAAGTAATATTGGTCAAAACCGAGCTGCTTGTCATTGTAATACTGCAAAGCCGCTTTCGTCGCTATCGGAAAATCACCTGTTGTGACAAACATCGGCTCTCCCGCACTGCTGACACTGTCCACCGAGAAGCTGAAATAAGGCAATACAAGTGCGCCGCCCAGCAAAACACGGCTCTGCTCCCCATTCAGCGTTGCCTGCATGGCATCATTGAACTTGATCAGTTGGCGAGAACCCAGCGTCGGAAAACCAGCGGCGCCTGTTCCACCAAAAATCGAGCCGACAATAAACACGCGCAGTTCATTTTCGCCGAAAGCATCAATCCCGTCCCAAAGCATTTTGAAAGGATATTCTTCCATCGGAGGGTCCGCCATAACCACCGCACCAATGGATGGATGTCCACGAAAACCCTTATTGAGCGAAGTGTTTAACTCTTTTTCAGTAAACAGGACATTCGCGAGATCTGCAATCTCGGGTTTGGTTTTTACAATGTTGTCATAGTTAATGTATTTCGCGAGCGTGTAATTGCTCTCTTCGAAAATGTTCCAGACAAACTGCTTGTCGCCCGGCGGGATCACAATTTCTGTTTTAAAAGAATTGTTGTTTTCTGTCCGCTGGAACTTGTTTCTGAGCTCAATATAATTCTTGATCAGTGTGTGTGTCCTGGTCAGGTTGCCATTTCCCTGATCGGGGTCGATCATGAAAATGTGCAGCTTATCCGGGCCCAGGCCTGCTGCGCATAAGTGAATAACCGATTCAATAACCCGGGAACCGGTCCCCCCGATTCCTATCAATACATTTTTTAACATGGTGGCGGGAGTTTAGCTATTTACCAAATGGGATGAACTTGACAGTCCGGGGAGAAAAGAGAAATGTGGTGAGCCAGAACAATGTAAATGTCAGCACGGAAAGCACCAGGAAGTAAATTACAAACCACTGCGATTCGATTCCTTCATTCCGGTTCCGGATCACTATTACAAATGCGAGCGCGACAGCTATGAGTACCTGCGCGAAAAACATAGTGCGCCATTTGGTTTTTGCAGCCGAGAGCTCACCTGCAACTTTCTCCTGGCTTCCGTAATAATACCAATAGGCTGCTGAAATGATGCTCAGCAAGGTACCTGCCCCGAAAATCAGCCGCAGCTCGGCGGCCAGCTCCTCGGGATACTTTTCAGCGAGGCTTGGGTTTTCGGAAAGATAGCTGGCGAGAAAAAAAGCAAAAACAACCCATAGCAATGCGCCAATCACGGCAGTCAGCAAATAATTAATCGGACTTTTGTTCATGTTGGTCGAGGTTTTGAAGGTTTATTTTTTTTCTAGATAGATGTAAAACTTGGCCATTTTCGGCTGCTTTGCCGTGGTGTGGCTGGTAGCGATATCGGTGACGAGCTTTACCAGGTTCAGGGTTTTCCCGGCCTGCACGCCATCGATGGAATCTGTGCTGATATCCTGGATCCATTTGGGCATAGCCAGTGGCACCGTGTTATCCAGCGTGAGGTAGACTGCGTAAGAATATTCACCTGCGGGATCTGCATTGGTGAGCCTGATGTCAGAAGAAATTTTACCACCTGAAATTTTCAGGTTTTCAAGCCTGATCTCCCCATCAGCGGCTGCCGAATCCTTGTCGGAAACCTTCCGTTTAAAAACCTGCGCTTTGACATTCTTCTCGGTAAAACCGGGCATGAACTGATCTGTTTGCAGGATTGCATCCAGGTGGAGCAGCGCTTCTTTTTCGTGTTCCTTCATCGTGAAGGCGAAGACAGTGCCGTATTGTTCGAGCGGCTTTTTAGGAAGACTGCTCCTGTTGATCGATTTGCTTTTCCTATCCTTTTCCAGCGTGACATCAAAGCTTTCGGCCGGGTGATTTGTGAGGATCAAAAACCGGTTCCCGCTGATATAAGGTTTGTTTTGCAGGCTTCGGAAAAGCAGGTTAATGTTAGTTTTGTCCCCAAAAATCAATGCAAAAAGCGGACGTGGTGCATTGACATTCAGGCGGCTGATCCCCTGCCCCAGGTCCCCGACGGAGCCATTAAAATTGCTGACAACACCCACAACGCCAATCTCGATCCCTTTCTGAATGCATTGCTCTTTGATCGTCCCGACGACTGAGTTGATGTCGTTGTTGTTATAAAACAGGTCCGTGATCAGAATGCTTACGCGCTTCGGGTCCGTGTTCTTGATCGTGTTGGCGAAGTCAGTTTTGTTGTTCAGGGTTTGATCGGTAAAAATGGTTTTGTCATTTTTTGCCGAAATGAATTCGCTCCTCGAAATGCTGTCAACGCGGCTACCGTACTTGAAATATTTAATGTCTGTTTTCTTCCAGGTATTCTGACAGGTCGATTCGATATCATCCACAAAATGTCCGAAATCGCTTTGTCCAGGGACCGAAAAGCCTTCCATCGATCCGGTCACATCGAGGTAAACATCTACATTGAGCTTATCTGCCCCGGCTGATCGGTTACCTGTGATTTCCGATTTATCAAAATTCCATTCGGGCCTGTCTGCCTCCTTTTTACCTGTGTCCGTGCAGCCTCCCGACAGCCCGATCAGCAATGCAACCGGCACGAGCGATATGTAAAAGTTATTCATCATTATTTCGACTTTGAATTTCCATTGATCATAACCTTTGTAATTGCTTCGGGTACTTTGGCGATCCGGAGCTGGATCAGTCCGTCCGTCGTTACATTGAACCGGCTGGGCCCGGCCTGGATTTTCTGAATGATCAGGCGTTTTGAAAATCCGGCATTATGGAGCTGAATCACATGTTCGTTTTGCATGAGGTCAATGGGCGTAGTTGATGTGAGCATTACCTCGATGATCGGCTCCGGCAGCTTTACACTTTTTAGTGCGAGCAACCCGGGCACCGACATATCAAAGCGGCGTTCGCTCATGTTAATTTTTTGTTTGATCAGGTTAGCCGAAACTTTGGCCTGGTGCATGGCAACAACATCATCGTTACGCAGCACCTCGGCTTTCTGCCCATACAGGTTCTGAACGGCCAGGATAATGGCCATGAATAGGAATGCGGTTTTCATCTGTAATAGTTTAATTATATCTCACCCGAAAGCGACCGTCACGGATTGAAAGTTTCTTGGTTCCATACCCGTCTTCATTGTAGACATCGTACGAGAAGGTACCCTCGACGACATCGTTGTCAGCACGGGTAATGGTGCATTTGCCATTAGTAGGTTTACCTGCATTGCTGTAATCACCGGATGAATAATCTTCGTACCGACTATTGGAATACATGGCCGAATTGATCTTCAGCGTCTGCGATTTACCTGTCAGGGCTCCTTCTGTCGAAAAGGCCAGGCCAGCATAATCGCTGGTGAATGCGCCGAGCTGAAATTGTGAAGCATAGGTTTTGTTTTCGGCGAAATAATCCTCTTCACCCTCATACCTGAAATCTTCACCATTTACACTGGCATACACATAAATGTCCGGCATCTTTTTCGGAGAATTGTCGCTGTCGCAACCTCCCAGGAGAAATAGGAAGAGGGGAATGAGCAGATATTTTTTCATGATAAAGGCTGGTTTACAATGGAATGTGCCTGTATTAACTGCTTAGTAGTCTTTGATCGTGAAGAAATATGCGAGGCGGATTCCGGCTGTGAGATGTCTTACGAAATACTTAGAATCTTCTCTTGCCATCGGCATCCATTTTGTCACAGAAGGTTGCGCAAACAAGGATATTTCTAGCGGCCGGTCACCCAATGGGATTTCTTTGGCGACAGAAAAATTTACATTCAGGTCAAACGGTTTTACACTGTCAAAATCGGGATCTGTACCGATATCGAGTTTTTCCGTATCGGATTCGGACTCGCCTCCGCCACTGTACTTCGATTTACCCTTGGCGCTAACCGCGAAATTGAAGCCAGGGCCTGTGATTATTTTGAACCCACTGTCGCCCAGGCGGAAGCTAAACCACACCGGAATTTCAAGGTAGGTGATCGAATGCGTTGTTTTGGCTTTTAAAGATTGTACCTCGCCGTCCCAATCGGTAAAATTTCCTTTGAACTTGTATTTGAGGCCTTTAACGTTAAAGATGAGCCCGCTTTGCAGACTGATCTTTTCGCTTATCCCATAATCAATCAGCGCTCCGGCCTGGATTCCGGCAACAGGAGGGAAACTCCCTTTGGAAGACAGATCGTAATCATCCAGGTAATCTTCCAGAAAACCATCCGTGTAAAGATCTTTTAGCGCGGTCGACAGCATAGGAACAGTCACGCTTGGTCCTATAACCGGGGCAATCTTAATACTTTGGGCAAATGCACTTCCGCAGAAGGCCAGCATGAGAAGAGAAATGGAAAGAGATTTCATAATGAGTTGAGTTGCTTGGTTAGTTTTTGCAGGATTTGAATTGAGGATATGATTTGAGACTTCATAACTGAATGCACATTCCGGCAGGCGAGGTAAAGTGTGTTTGAAACTTTTTTTTGATTGAGCTTAAATCGTTCTTAACGTAATTCTATATACGTAACAGCAAATTTTCAAAGCAGCTTTGGCTGCCGAAACCGGAGTTGCGACAGCCAAAGCATATCGTCGGCTACGCTCCGCCACCCGGGCCGCTGGGTTTCACAGGAGGCCCTGTGGAATCCGGCGCAGTCTCGATGACCGGCTTAATGTTGGTTGATTGTTTTTCGCAGGAAGCAAGGCAAAGCATTCCCGTTACAGCAAGGCATACTCCCACGGAGCGACCATGCGCCAAAAGCACTGTCAGTTTCATTTTTTCGAAGGATTAAAGTGAGAAACAAACTGAGCAGGACTGGCGCCTTGGTCCGCTCTTCCTCCCTTTATCGGATAGCCTTGCACTTTTTCACATCTTTTTTCAATTAATTTTTACCTTATTTGATAAACAGGGCATTAACAGGTAAAATGACCTTTTTCACATGGCCAAACGCTACTCAGACCAGGAACTGATTTCAATGCTGCTGTCGACGGAAATCCGTATGCATAACAATGCGCTCGGGTTTCTTTACAAAACTTACGAGCCGATGATTTTCCGGCTGGTCACTTCCAACAGTGGCTCACGCGAGGAAGCGGAAGAGATTCTGAACGATGTGGTTTTTACATTTTTCAAGAATGCCCGAGCCGGGAAATACGAACAGCAGGAGGCCAGGATCAGCACTTATATTTACAGCGTTGCGCGGCGAAAATGGCTTACCGAACTGAAAAAGCGGAACATAACTCCACGCAATACCGAAGATTTCGAAGACTTTACGTGGACAGGAGAAGCAGATGATTCCCAGTTTATCGATTACGAGAACCGCGAACTTGTGGATAAGCTGCTGGGAATGCTTGAACCCAAATGCGAAAAATTACTAAGAGCATTTATG
>NZ_JBHYGF010000140.1:4553-9487 GCF_051859145.1 Dyadobacter sp. | reverse complement strand
CATTGGATGTTACTTCTCCCAAAACAGCACCCGAACGCAAAGTAATCTTGATCGGAACATTCGGAACCGGAATGGAATCAATGCCTTTGGTATGATCCAGAATGTTCGTTTTGTCCAGTTCCAGCAGACGGGCAGAAAGCGTAAGTTTTGATGCAGTTGCCTGGTAACCAACAGTTGGCTCACTGGCCAGGGGCGCTCCGAATGCAGCACCCACAATATCCACCAGCACAGGCGCTACGTCGCGGTCCAGAAACGGATCTTCTTCTTTGCAGGATGCGAGTCCCAATGAGAGCGTAAGTGCCAGGCAAAGTGCGGGAATGTATGTTTTGATATTTTTCATAATCTCGATTCTTGAATTTTTTGAACAATCACCTGCTTACTTCTCTACCCACCACAACTTGGTTTTCATGTCGTTAGGGCCGCCGTTCAGGCTTTCGCCCGCTTTTACAGATTCTGCATTCAGCGAGTACTCCGAGTTTGGATAAGGGAAGCGGGTTGGCAGGATGCCGCTGTTTTGCAAAACCGCACGCGGATCAACTGCTGGGAAAACAGGGTATCCTGTCCTCCGCCATTCTGCCCAGGCTTCAACACCCTGACCAAACAGCGCAACCCATTTTTGCTCTAAAACTTTTTCTCTGGTCACTTCGCCTAATTTCGAAAGGAATGACGCCGAAGGAGTCAGGCCATATTGCGCGAATGAAGCGGCAACTCCTGTGTCAAAATAGGTTTTTGCACTGCCTGTAATCTCACCATCCAACACAGCCTCAGCCAGAATGAAGTTTACCTCGGCAAAAGTCATGATCACTTCCGGCGCTTCGGCCTTGGTAAATGCATCACCAATGGTGGAGCTTGTTGCCAGGTAAGTGGTTGCAATCGCGTCCGGTAAACCGTTCGGGTGGCCTTCGTATTTGCCGTCTTTATTTGGATTGGCATAAACCTTAATACGGCCGTCATCGAGGGCATTCATTTTGTCAGCGAGTGTTTTGCTGATGTTCCAGTCCGTGCGACCGTCTTGTTTCATCACCTGGTTCCATTCGTTGTTGCTTGGCAAAACGGTGGTACAATTCAGCTGTGCATTGTCGGCATTGCTTGTGAAAATCGGGAATTTGTTAGGATCCGAAACGATTTCAGTCATGATCGCTTTCGATTCCGCAGGTTTTTTGGCAGCCTGACGGTTGGCAAGACGTAACCGCAATGAATTCGCGAATTTTTTCCATTTCAAAATGTTACCTGAATACATAATGTCACCTGCAATGGCAGGGCCGCCTACTACCAGTTTCTCATTCGCTGTTTTCAGGTCGTTCAGCATGCCAGCATAAACCACGTCCATCGGATCGTATTTTGGCGTGTAAACCGGAGCGTCTGCGGTTCCTTTTATAGCATCCGTGTAAGGAATGGCTCCGTAAAGGTCTGTGAGTAAAGAAAATACCCAGGTCCGCATAACCAGCGCCACGCCTTCATAATTGGAATTCGGATTAGCAGATCCTTCACCTGACAATGTAATAATGCGCTGAAAATTCAGCTGGGAATCATTGTAAAAGCCTTTCCAGTTATTCGCTACCAGTGCCGGGGAAACCGTGTAGTCATCGCCTTCATTGGAGTAAATATTACGGGTCAAATGCTGCACATACAGTTCAGCTGCGTCAATGTTAATGCGCTCAAAACGCGTCCGGTGTCCCCAGTAACGGTCTACCGCGGTTTCAATCCCGGTAGGAAGCAGATATTGTGGTCCGATGGCCGTCGGGCTGTTCGGACTTACATTCATTTCATCAAAATCTTTGGTGCAGCTCGATGCAGTCAAAATCCCTGCAAGCGCTGTCATCCAAATGGTTTTATGATTAAATATATTTTTCATCTTCAGGATTCTTTTAGGTCAGTTAACTCGATTGACTGGATCAGAATGACAATGACAGGTTCATACCCACGCTGCGTGAGCTTGGCAGCTCGCCATAACCAAAACCTTGTCCGTTTCCGCCTTTTGCATCAATTTCAGGATCGATATGCGGTGTGTTTTTGAAGATCATCCACACATTCCGTCCTACTACTGAAAGTTTTGCTGACTGGATTTTGATTCTTTTCAGGAATGCAGGGCTGATGCTGTAACCCAGTGAAACCTCACGAAGCTTTACATAACTCGCATCGAAAATCGCCGATTCGTGATAGTTACGCGGGTTGCTGTAACCGTAAAGCTGGTTTGCAGTAACGATGATGTCATTTGGCACGTAGGATTTAGAACCGTCTGCGCCTGTTACTTCGCGAACACCTTTTCCAATTACACCTTCTTCACGTCCCAATGCAGTTTCAGCATATTGACCTGTCCAGCGAGCTGTTCCGGTTCCTTCGTCATAAATGTCGCCACCGATGCGAACGTCAACCAACGCGCTCAATGAGAAGCCTTTGTAGTTGAATGTGTTGAGCATTCCGCCGATCCAGTCTGGCTGCACATTGCCCAGCTTCTGGTTTGCTGCTGTTACAGGCAATCCGTTCGCGCCGTAAACAACTTGTCCGTCCGGTGATTTCAGGAAGCCAACGCCGTAGAAGGTTCCGTAAGATTCTCCTACACGTGCTTCGGAGGTCATGCCGCGCTGCGTAGCCAGGGTGTAAGTCGTAAGTCCCTCAGCCAGCTCAACCACTTTGTTGCGGTTGCGGGCGTAATTCAGGGAAACCTCCCAGCTGAAACCATTCGACAGTTTCACCGGCGTTCCTGACAATGTTACTTCAACGCCTTTGTTCGTGATCTTTCCGGCATTCAAAATCCTTTTGTCATAACCACTTGCTTTTGAAATCTCAACACCCAGGATCTGATCTTTTGTAGTCTGGTCATAATAAGTAACATCTAAACCAACTTTTCCTTTAAAGAAGCGCATGTCAGCGCCCAGTTCAAGACCGGTTGTGATTTCCGGTTTCAGGTTAGAGTTAGCGATTTGAATGTTCTCAGCGAACTTAGGCACAGCTCCGTTCCACGATCCACTAGCTGTGAATGTTTGTGCAAGCTGGTAAGGCGTCGCATCGTTACCGACCTGTGCATAACTTGCGCGGATCTTTCCGAATGAAAAAACATTGCTTTTCACATCAAACAATTCAGTAACCACCGCGCTTACCGATGCAGAAGGGTAGAAGTAGGAGCGTGCATTCGAAGGCAATGTGCTCGACCAGTCGTTCCGGGCGGTAAGGTCCAGGAACAATGCGTCTTTCCACGATAGATTAGCCGTTCCAAACAAGCTCTGTGTTTCAGACTTTCTGATCTCACTTTCGATGGTGTTGGCGCTTGGAACCGAGTTTCCGGCATTGTAAAGACCATCCACAACCATTTCACCTACTGCAAAGTAGTTTCTCTTGTAATAGTTTTTGCGTTGAATTCCGCCAAACTGAACATTCAAGCCAAAGTCACTGGTGATGTTCTTGTTGTAGGTCAACATGAAATCGGTGTTGGTTTCCTGGCTGCGCAAAACCTCTTCGTTAAAGCGTCCCGGTGTTCTTGTTCCATTCCGGACGCGGAGAAAGTTAGTCACATTGATACGCGTGTCAGACCAGTAATCCGTTCCCGAGCGAAGCATCAGAGATAGAGAAGGAAGGATTTTGTAATTCAATGCAATGTTTCCCAGCAACCGGTCTTTCTCATTGCCGGAAGGCAACTTTTTTTGTGAGAAGTAAGGGTTTGTAAAGAATGTATGCTGCCAGTTTGGTGGATCTGTGTCGCCCACTTTTTGGTTATGCACATCAGTATATTGCTCGTAGTTGCGCAGCTGATCCCATGAAACCGAACGGTGAGACCAGATAAATTCCTGTCCGCCAGCGTAGCTGCGGTTGTCCGAGCCCGATTTGATATACTCACCTGACAAGGTAATGCTGATGTTTTTAGTCAGATTGTAACCTGAGTTAATGCGGAAGTTATTTCTGTGGAAATCATTGTAATACATAATCCCTTTCTGATCCACGCGGCTCAATCCCAAACGGAAATAGCCTTTGTCGTTTCCTCCTGAAAGTGCCACCGAGTTTGTGATCGTGCGGCCGGTTTGCCAGTATTCTTCCCAGTTATTAGGCTGAGGAGTCAGTGGTGCAACATCGTCACCAGTCCACCACTGTCTCACCAGGCGTCCGTCCATCGGAGCTCCCCAGCTTTCATCCGTTCCTGCTGAACCAGCCAGTGGATATCTTGCGTCATAAACGGCTCTGTATTGTGCGATTTGCGCAGGATCGGTGATGGAAGAGCTCCATCCGTCGTTGTACCAGGTACGGTAACCGCTTCCTCCGCCATATGTGTTTTGAAAATCAGGTTTGATCCAGGGGCGTTCAAATGTGATGTTTGAATTTACCTCAACACCCAATCCCTTTGTGCCCTGGCCATTTTTTGTTGTAATCAAAATAACCCCGTTGGCTGCGCGTGAACCGTATAATGCAGCTGCATTGGGCCCTTTCAGAACAGACATTTCTTTAATGTTATCCGGGTTAACTTCAGAAATTCCGCCGCCCAGTGTTTTGCTCGAAGTTTGTTCCATCGGCACACCGTCAATAACAATCAGTGGTTGGTTATTGCCTGAAACAGAAGATGATCCGCGGATCTGGATGGTAGAGCTGCTGCCCGGGCCTCCATTGGACTGAACCCTTACGCCCGCAATTTTACCCGATAATGCATTGGCAACGTTCGTCGAGCGCGACTCAGTGAGTGCGCTTCCTTTTACTTCCTGTACGGTATATCCCAGCGCCTTTTTCTCGCGCTCGATACCAAATGCGGTTACAACTACCTCGGATAGCTGTCTGGTGTCAGATTCAAGTTTGATATCGAATTGGGTCTGGTTGCCGATCGGCAGCTCCTTGATCAGGAAACCCACGTATGAAATTACGAGTATGCCATCACCAGGCACTGAAAAGGAGAATTTGCCGTCTGCATCCGCATTGGTACCCACATTGGTGCCTTTATAAATGACAGAAGC
>NZ_JBHYGF010000140.1:3365-4543 GCF_051859145.1 Dyadobacter sp. | reverse complement strand
CAAGACCATCTTCGGCCGCCGTTATCTTTCCACTGACTTGCCTGACCTGGGCGAAAGCAAGCGGAGAGCAAAGGCATACCCATAATAATAAGAGCAGAGCTTTACGCATAGGAGTGTTAGGTTAAATGGTGAGTTGGTGTTCAGCAAGAGAAAAAAGTTATGGCTGTGTGGTGTCCACACTGCCGTGCGCCGCACACACTTTCGCGTGGACAGAACAACACAGCCATAAGCTTGCAACACTGCTTTTCCGGAAAGCAATACCCTCTTTAATCGAGGACAGGCAGGAAAGAATGCGAGGAAAAAAGCATAATGCTGGTCCTGGCAGGGTGCCTGTCCACGTTGTCCTGGGAAAATAAGTATTAAAAAAATTATATTATGTTGGTTGTGAACATCCCTGAAAAGATTACAGATAATCCCTTCGGTTTGTAATATGTTCTTCTCTCAACAATCAGACATATTCATGTGCGGCTCGAATATGCCCTCGGCTTAGAAGTTCAGTCATTCGTTTAACGACTTCTCAAATATACTGACAATGTGAAAAGATGCAAGAGATTAAATTAAAAATATGGAGTTTTTTGCAATAAAAATTGGTCATTTAAAATGCTTATAAAATGTTATTGTAATTATCTGGTAAAAAATTTCAATAAACCTACTTTTGACTAAATACTAGTAAGTTGGTAGGGTATAAGTGTATATATCTTATCGTAACGAGCTATTATATAGACGTTTATAGATCAAGAGTTAAGCTTTTTCCGGTAACGCGCGGTTACTTCGAATTAGAAAGGCACTTAGCTGGTTCCGGCAGACTGGAACAAAAAAATGAGGCTCCGGGAAGAAGCCTCATTTTGGGTGAACTCAGAATAATTATATTTAACTATAAATTATGCTTCAATGTACCGTTTGAGAATGGGCCGGTAAGAGTCAATCCTGCGGTCGCGCAGAAACGGCCAGGTCGTGCGGTAATGATCGAGTTTTTGGAGATCAAGTTCCTGTACGTGGGTGACTTCCTCTTCGTGCGGCGCAAGGTATATCAATCTTCCATGCGGATTCGCAATGAATGAACCTCCCCAGAACTGCTGGTCTGCCTCCCGGCCGACACGGTTCACCGACACGACATAAACGCCATTTGCAACCGCATGTCCGCGCTGGATAGTCTGCCAGGCTCCGTACTGTTCCTC
>NZ_JBHYGF010000140.1:0-3355 GCF_051859145.1 Dyadobacter sp. | reverse complement strand
GCCGGGTCAGTCTCATTGGTGTCCCAGCCGATTGCGGTAGGGTAGAAAAGGATCTCCGCGCCCATTAAACTTGTAATCCGCGCTGCTTCCGGGTACCACTGGTCCCAGCAGATCAGCACACCGATTTTCGCAAATTTTGTTTCAAAAATGCGGTAACCGTCTTTGTCACCTTGCTCCTGCGGATCGCCGGTAGGTGCATCTCCGGGCGTAAAATAGAACTTCTCATAATATCCCGGATCATCGGGGATATGCATTTTGCGGTATTTACCCAGGTAAGCACCGTCTGCATCCAGCACGGCAGTGGTGTTATGGTATAAACCGTGAGCGCGCTTCTCGAACAGTGACGCGATGATCACAACCCCCAGTTCTTTGGCGAGTGCACCAAGCTGTATGGTAGACGGTCCGGGAATGGCCTCGGCCAATGCAAAATTGGCGTGGTCTTCCACATCGCAGAAATAAAGGGATTTGAAAAGTTCCTGCAGGCAGATGATGTTAGCGCCTTTTGCGGCTGCCTCGCGGATTTTTACAGTTGCTTTCTGAAAATTGGCTTCAACATCAGCGGTACAGCTCATTTGTACCAAACCTATGTTTACTTTTTTTGTCATGAATCTGGGTTGGTGGATTTGCCTTTAATTGATCAGGAAAAATAACACTATTTTTCAGGCGGTAGTTCTTTGATCGGGAAAGAGAATGAAATCTCGTTCATGCATTTGAAGTGTTTCTGCGGACACGATTTGTAGCCGATCTTGGAACAGGGGCGACAGCTCAGTCCTTTTCTTTCCAAAACTTCGAATGCGGTTTTATAAGGATACATGCCAAATTCAGGAACGGTATTGCCCCAGATGGAATAAACCTTTTTCCTGAATGCAGCCGCTACGTGCATTAACCCCGTATCATGTGAAAATACGATTTTCGCCTGCCGGATCAGTGAAGCCGATTGATTGAAATTGTATTTACCGCAGCTGTTGAAAACCAATCCGCCGGGCAATGCGGCCATTATTTTCTCACCATTGTCAAAGTCTTCGGGACCGCCTAGAAGAATGGTCGGGTAGTTGATCTTCTTACAAAGTTCGATCATTCGCTCGACAGGTAACTTCTTGGTGCCGTGCTGACCACCGATTGCGTAGGCAACAAACCCGTTTTGGTGCGCAGCAGGAAGCCACGCGGTTTCTGCCTGGTCTTTATAAGGAATAAAGTAATCGAGCCCCTCGCCGTCATTTACTATACCAAAACCTTTCAGCGTATCCATATTCCTGTCCACAATATGCACGTCGGGCAGGTAGTTGATTTTGAATTGCGTCAGCAGCCATTTCTGTACATTCAGTTTCTTGAAGCTTACCATCGGAATGCCCAGGGCAAACTTGATACGCAGCGTGCGGACATTATGGTGCAGGTCAATCAGGTAGTCGAAGTGTTCTGCTTTGAGTTGTGCAAGCAGTTCTTTCGTGTTCTTTTCCAGCAGCCAGATTTTGTCAATATAAGGATTGTCCCGCAGCAGAAAGTCGAACTTGCTTTTGGTAAAATAATGGATCTCAGCGCCTGGATATTGCTTTTTCAAACACCTTACTACCGGAGTTGTCAGGATAATATCTCCGATGGAAGAGAAGCGTAAGATCAGGAATTTGACAGGTTTATTCACTTTGAAGTTCTTGGCGTTGCTGACTGGGAAGGAGGTTGGCCGGCCGTCGGTGCTTCCAGCGGCGGTGACTCCACAACCAGTTATCCGGCTGTGCAATAATATCTTCTTCCAAATGCTGGATCTGGCTTTGCAGGATCGCATTCGTCGGTTCAAGTCTGGGGGTTTCTGTAATGAGTTTGAAACTGGCTTTGTAAAAGCCCCTTTTTGTTCGGCTTTTAGCAATTCCCATATACAAAACGGGTGCATTCAGCCTGCGCGCGATCAGTTCGCCACCTCTGAAAAAACCGGTATCCTGATGCAGGAATGTAGTCCAGTAAGCTTTTTCCGGAACAGGTGACTGGTCATTGATGAGTACAAAAAGGAATGGTTTGTCCCGGGGTTCAAGTGCTTTGCTGATCGCATCTTTCATAGGTACCATTTCTGTCCCGAAACGCGTGCGGAAACTGCGGAACCAATCATCGAATACATTGTTGGCAAGCTCGTGGTAAACGACGATGATCTGATAGGATAGTTTGGCGGAGGCAAATAGATTGAGCATTTCCCAGTTGCCGAGGTGACCAGCCATAACCACAACGTTTTGTCCTCTTTCCTGGTAGTGGTCGAGGATCGGCATTTCAAGATCAAACCTTTCCAGCAGGTCTTCCCTGGAAATGGATATCATCTTGATCGTTTCAAAAATAATGTCGGTAAAGTTCTTGTAGTAGCGTTTGGCAATGGCCTGGATTTGTTGGTCACTATATGTAGGAAAGCTGTTCTTTAAATTGCTGATAATCACGTTTTTGCGATAGCTTCCTACATTAAATATCAGGTAGCGGAACAGGTCGGAAAGTTGATATAACTTCTTCCAGGAAAGCCTCGAAATTGCAGTAAGAAATGATAGGAGGAGCCTGGTAGAAAATGTCTTCATTACTAAATCCTTTCAAAAAGAAGCATTCTACAAAAAAAATAGTTCCGGACAAATTATGAAAGCAAATGCTTGTGGTAACAGCCGCCACCGTCTCAGGCTAAATGGTTGGCTTTGTTGACAAATTTTGCTAGATTCACTCTTTCAATCACCTGCATGAACCCATTTGGAAGGATTATTTGACATCAAAAATGATCGCCGCCTAAGCGTTTATTTGTATAGGATGGGGTTTGGTATGTGGATGCTATACCTGGTTCTGGGGGCACCCGCATTACATACCTATATGCAGTACCGGCAGGATTGCGGTTTACTTTCCTTTGCATTCATGATCTTCGGATTCACAGCCGCGATGGTCTACGATTACTTTCACCATCACGATCAGTACGAGCTCAAAAAGAAGTGGCTATTTTTCAGCTATTTGATCCTGGCGGGCATTATCTATTTTCTTGAATTTCACCAGAAGGGGAGGGTAATCGATCTTCACTGGCTGATCCGCCTGCTCTGATACTTAGTTTGCGACAGAGTTGCTCCGCTGCATCATTTCCTTCACTTTCTGAATAGACAAATCAGGCAAAGCAGCTACTTTTCCAATCACCATAATAGCAGGAGAGCCAATTTCGCTCACCTTAGAGAGCGGCAGAATGTTGCTGATTTTTCCTGTTACTACCTTCTGGCTTTCCAGCGTACCATTCTGGATGATCGCGATCGGTTCGTCCATCTTGTTCAGACCTGAATACATATTGACGATCTCTTCCAGTTTATGAAGTCCCATCAAAACGACAACAGTTGCGGAAGACTGCGCGGCTAAATGC
>NZ_JBHYGF010000139.1:0-9523 GCF_051859145.1 Dyadobacter sp. | reverse complement strand
CATGCCATTGCTCAGGGTTATATTTACCCTCTTTGGTTTAAACATTCATATCGATCAGCTTATCCGGTGTAATGGGCAGCTCGCGGATGCGTTTGCCGGTCGCGTTAAAAACTGCATTGGCGATAGCAGGCGCGACACCAATGATCGCGATTTCCCCAAGTCCCTTGCTACCCACCGAATCGGCCAGCAGATCGGGTTTGTTTACGAAATACACATCAATATCAGGCACGTCGGCATGTACGGGTACGTGGTAGTCGGCAAAATCCTTTGTAACATACCTTCCAAACCGGTGGTCCATCACAGCATCTTCCGTCAGCGCCATTCCGATGCCACCCGTTGCGCCGCCGATCATCTGGCTTGCAGCAGTTTTCGGACTCACGATCGTGCCCGCATCTGCGCAGCAAACAATTTTCTTAACCCTCACCTGACCTGTAAAAGGATGCACATGCACTTCTGCAAAATGCATGGAGAATGCGTACATCGAATACTTATTCCGGTTTTCGTCCGGTTTAGACTCCTGTGTCGCCTCTATTTTGGTGATATTATTTTGTTTAAAAAGATCAGCGATCGTAAGCTTTTTTCCAGACTTCCCATTAAGGCGCAGCTGCCCGTCTTCAAGCATCAAATCACCAGCCGCCGCATTCCTGAATGCAGAATCAGCATCTGAATTGGCAGCGGCCATGGTAATAAGCTGCTGTTTCAATGCGTCGCAGGCTGCCTGCACAGCTGGCCCCACGCTGTTGACGGTAGAAGAACCTCCCTGGTTTCCAGCTTTGGGAAACTCGGAACTGCCCAGCTGAAATATGATTTTTTCAGTCGGAATACCTGTTCTGTCCGCGGCGATTTGTACCATCGCAGTGCCGGTACCCGGACCTATATCTGTAATTGCACATTGCATGATCAGGTTACCTGCGCTATCCAGCTCCGCTCTCACGGTAGCCGCATTCCGGTTAGCCCCGAACGTACCGGTTCCCATTCCGTAACCTACCAGCCACTCTCCCTCACGCACAGAGCCGGGAGTCAATTTGCGCTTGTTCCAGCCAATCCTTTTTTTACCTTCCTCATAACATTCACGCATGTACTTGGTCGACCAGGGCATGTTCTTGTCCGGATCAGACTCGGTATAATTCAGCAGCCGGAACTCAATCGGATCCATTCCGATCGCGTGCGCCATTTCGTCCATTGCCGATTCCAGCGCAAAAGCCCCGGTAGCTTCACCTGGTCCGCGCATCCAGATAGGTGTGCTGACATTTAATGGTAAAATGCGGTAACGCGTGCTCACGCTGGGTGAGGAGTACATCATCCTGGTTTGCTGCAAGGTCGATTCGGTAAATTCCTCGTAACTCGAAGTCTGCCCAATGGAATAGTGGTTAATCGCCAGCAGCTTCCCGTCTTTCGTCGCGCCCATCTCGATTTTTTGCCAGGTACGTGGCCGGTAGCCTACCATGGTAAACATCTGCTCGCGTGTCAAAACCAGCTTCACCGGTCTTTTCACCTGTTTAGCCGCAATAATAGCAGCGGTTTCGTGCGGCCAGTTGTGCAAACCATTCCCGAAAGCACCGCCGACGAACGTGGCAATTACCTTCACATTCTGCTCGGGGATTTTCCATTCTTTGGCAAAGTTGGCCTGAGTCGGCTTTGTACCCTGCACTTTGTCGTAAACCGTCAGCTTATCGTCTGCCTCCCAATGTGCAGTGATAGCCTGCAACTCCATCGGATTATGTACTTCGGTGGGCAGCACGTATTCTGCCTCAACCTTGAATGGTGCAGACTGAAAAGCATCTGCATTTCCCCTGTCATAATCAGCCGTGGGCGACTTCGGGTTCTTTTTGGCTTGTGCCGGTAACACCGCGCCTTTGACATTTGCATCAAAGTCGGTACGATGCTGCTCCTTGGTATACTGTACTTTGACCAATGATGCGGCGTGCTGCGCTTTTTCCAGAGAAGTCGCTACAACTGCAATAATGGGCTGACCGTTTGAATGGATTTTGTTATCATAAAAAACGCGCAACGGCTGCCCGCCCACCGGCGGCTCGGAAGGGTGACCATCGTTTGACTGGTACCCCGGAACTTTGATCGCATTCACATGCGAGATCACCGCGATTACGCCGGGAGCGCGTTCTGCGGCTTTGGAGTCGATCGCCTTGATGGTGCCTTTGGCAATGCTGCTGCTGACCAGTACCGCGTAAGCGAGGTTAGGCAGGTTGTATTCAGCGGAGTATTTCGCAGCGCCGGTTACTTTCATCCGGCCGTCTACCCTGTCAAGCGGTTTATAGTCTTTCTTATCAAATAATAATGCTTCTTCCATCATGTTCTTTGCTGGTTATAAGCCGCTAAGCTTTCTGAGCCGCTGTTTTCAATGCTTCTACAATCACATTTTCACCTAACTTCAATTTAAAAGCATTGTATTTGTATGCTTTTGCTCCCTGCATCGCGATGGCGGCTGCCTGGCGGAAGCTATCCTCATTTGCTGGTTTTCCGGCCAGTGATTTTTCTGCCTCTGTTAACCGCCACGGTTTATGTGCCACGCCGCCCATTGCCAGTCTGGCTTCCTTAATCATGCCACCATCTATGTTCAAGGCGGCAGCAACCGACACCAGTGCAAATGCATAGGAAGCCCGGTCGCGTACCTTGTAGTAATGTGCATGCTGGTTGAATGCATTATCAGGTATCTCGACAGCGGTGATCAGCTCGTTTGCTTGCAGGTTGGTATCTTTTTCAGGATGGTCCCCGGGGAGCCGGTGGAAGTCCGCAAACGGAATGCGCCGTTCTCCTTTCGGTCCTCTCACCAGCACAGTCGCATCCAGCGCCACCAGCGCAACACTCATATCGCTGGGATGCACCGCAATGCAATGTTCGCTTGCGCCAAAAATGGCGTGCATCCGGTTGAAACCCTGTAAAGCGCCGCAGCCACTTCCCGGCTCGCGTTTGTTGCACGGAAGCGTGGTATCATAAAAGTAGTGGCAGCGCGTACGCTGCAACATATTTCCGCCTACCGTTGCCATATTCCTGATCTGCGCAGAAGCGCCTGCATTCAGTGCCTGGGACAGCAGCGGGTGCTTTTCCAGGATCAGTTTGCTGTCTGCTACCTGTACATTGAGCGCCAAAGCGCCGATGGTAACCTTCCCATTTTGCTGCTCAATATGTTTTAGCGGGAGACTGTTGATATCAATCAGCTTCCGGGGTGACATTACATTCCTTTTCATCAGGTCCACCAGGTTGGTTCCGCCTGCGATGAATTTGGCATTCCCGCTGTTCGACAATGCACTGAGTGCCGCAGCGGGCGTAGAAACACGTTCGTATTGGAATTGTATCATGATTTCAGCCCCCCGTTTTTCACTTCCTTAATCGCATTGACAATGTTGGGATAAGCCCCGCACCGGCAGATGTTCCCGCTCATATATTCCCTGATATCCGCATCGTTTTCGGCATGACCCTCTTTAATGCAGCCAATAGCCGACATGATCTGTCCGGGTGTACAGTACCCGCATTGAAAACCGTCGTGTTTAATAAAAGCCTTTTGCATCGGATGCAGCTCCTCTCCTTTGGCCAGTCCCTCAATGGTGGTCACCTCGCGCCCTTCGAGCATAACCGCCAGGCTGAGGCAGGATAGTACCCGCTGACCATCCACGTGAACAGTACACGCGCCGCATTGTCCGTAGTCACAGCCCTTTTTTGTTCCTGTGAGGTCAAGTTGCTCGCGAAGCACATCCAGCAGCGTTGCGCGGGGTTCGAGCGCCAGCTGTTTTTTCACCCCATTGACAGTCAGGTTAACAGGTACTGTTTCAAAAGCTTCCGTGATTTTTCCTCCCAAATCGTACTCGGCAGCTTTTGCTACCGCAGCAGGCGCAACTGCGATTGCAGTGAGAATGGAGGACGTTTTTAGAAAACCGCGCCGGGACCCGTGATCCTTGTCACTCCCGGACTGATCCGATGATTCGTTCCTGCTCATAAAGATGGATTAAGTTCTGGTGAAGTGTAATGCCGGTATCCTGGCGACGGAGCGTCTCAGGCAGTTCCGTTGGGAACATTTTATACAGAGAATGCAGGATCTAAAAAGATCGAGCCAGGAGGGCCCCTGCTTTACAACCGCACCAACTTCCTGATCACCCTTTTGTCGGGATAATCAAACACCAGGATATATAATCCGGCGGGCCAATGCGTGACATCTACCTCGAAGGTATCATTGATCTGGTCTTGCATGGAGAGGAGTTCAGTGCCGGACACCCGATAAACTGTAAATTCCAGCAACTTACATTGTGCACGCCATGTTGCGCTGTCCATTTGAACAGTAAACTTATCTTCTGTAACCGGGTTGGGATATACCAGCAGGTCTTCACCACAATCCGTTGTTTCCGGCATAAAAGGCCGGGCGGGAGATGTATTGAATGTTGATTGTAAAAAGTTAGGCAAGCCCTGGTAGATTTTGCCTCCGCGCAGATCAAGGCGCATTTCCCGGATATCAACCCTTTCAATGTTGCTGTTTGGCGAATTGATGACCAGTAAGCCTGCCCTGTCAATGCAGGCCATGTACAATTTACCGTCCGGCGCAAGCTGCATAGAGCCGCCTACGTAAGTTGGATTGTTGTTCGCTAAATCCGGGCTCAGAACTGGTGAAGGAGGTTTATTTAAATTGTTCAGATCAAATTGAAATGATCCGTAATCGTTGAAAAGCGACAGGTACAGTTTGGAATTATCAGGTGAAAAAGAGAGGCTATACTGCCCGGAAAAATCACCCAGACTGCGATAATTCGAGATTGTTCCTGTCCTGTCGTCAAAGTCGTAAAGTTCAAAGGGCCTGTCACGGTCTCCGTACACAGCTGCTGCCAGCATCCGCCCGTCCGGCGAGGCTTTCAGCGTTCCCAATTCCTCACCGATGAAGTGATTGGCACCTGCTTCTGCCTTTTTGTGAACCGTTCCGACCTTTAATTCTTTGGCAGCGGATATACCAAGCGGCGACACGAGGTAAACCAGGAAAATGTCACTGTCCCACCGGTGAGATACCAGCCAGAAATCCCTCCTGTTTGCATGCGGAACAGCTGTTAGCTTTTCAGCGCCAAACTCTTCAATCAAGGTATTTTTTGTTTCACCCAGCACTGCTCCCATTCCGCCCGACTGCGACATATCGACAATGGAATAGTTCAGGCCGCCTTTGTTGTCGGCGTAAGATCTTGTGGTGAACAAATAGAAAATCCCGGGCTTTGAAGGATAAGGCAGCACCAATGCAGATTGCGCAGATGTGTAGCTCCCCAGCAGTCCCTCCCCATTTGTCATCACCTGATGAGCGGCATTCCAGACTGTTCTTCCATCCGTATAAAAATGTAGCTTACCCGATTTCGGATCAGATGCTACCGCTGTACCTTCGACATGCTTGATAGGGCTCCCGTAAACCGGCGCAGGTTGATCATTGGCAAATGACAGACCCACACCCCGGCCAAAGAACCAGTTGTCTGCCTCGTGCTGCGCATAAACCAGGCGGGGCAGCGCCAGCATCATGAAGAGATATGCCGCCCACCTAATCACTATTTTCATTCTTAGTGCCTTTCAGCAGCGCGTAGATTGCCATGGCGTGACCGTGTCCAAGTTCGAAATCTTCTGCAAGCCACTTGGTAATTTCACCGGCTTTGACTTCGCTTTTTAATACACCGTCACTGGTAAAACCCTTTTCCTGCGCGAGCTGCCGGAAATCTTCCGGGCCTTTTCCGGTTTTTGTTTTGATTGTTTTGAGATATCCCTGGAATGACATAGCTGATTTATTTTTATTGAAATTTCAAACCACTATATAAGTCCCAGGGATGCGAAATCTATTTAAATCGCTCGCTATTCGCCTGATCACCTCAACGCAAAACCCATTTGATTTTACCTGCAAAAGGATCTTTGCTCACCAGCAACTTGCTGCCTTTTTTTGTGACTTCAATGCTTTTTACGGAATCCTGGCCGGGCAGGAACAGCTTTACTTCTGCTTTTTGAGGTGTATTTGCAAAGCTGAGCAGCTCGATGTTATTCCAGTCGATCTCACCTGTGGATTGTGCGACTTTCACCTGCGGGAGCACTGCGCCTTCGCGCACCAGCATAATTACTTCCAGCTCGCCAGCGGCAATTTCATGCCAGCCGCCTGCGTATACTTTTCTGGTCTGATAATCTACCCAGGTACCTTTTGGCAAGTAAACCTGCCGGGTTTTACCATTCTCAAACAGCGGGGCAACCAGCAAATCCGATCCGAGCATGTACTGGTTATCTACCAGCCAGGCACCGGGATCTGTCGGAAATTCGACCAGCAATGCGCGTACCATTGGGAGCCCTTTTTCGGAGGCCAGTTTGGATTGCGTGTAGATGTAGGGCATCAGCTTGTATTTCAACTCGACTGCTTTTCTGAAATAATCCTGAAATGCTTCGCCATACTCCCAGGGTTCTTTTGGCGCCTGTCCGTGCGTGCGGGTGTGAGAGCTCAGCAGTCCCATTGGTAACCAGCGCCGGTATAAATCCTCCGGCGTTTTCATTGTAAAACCGCCAATATCGTGACTCCAAAAGGTGAAGCCCGACAAGCCCAGGGATAACCCGCCGCGGAGCTGCGCTTCCATTCCTTTGTTGGTCGTTTCAGCATCGCCGCCCCAGTGAATGGGATATCGCTGACTTCCCGCCCAGGTACTCCTGGCCCAGATGATATTTTCACCATTCAGCTTTCGGGTAAGTTCGGATACGATCTTGTTGTACCGGAGCGGATACAGGTTATGTTCATAAAAACCAGTACGCCCCGACGCATAAACGCCTGAAAGCGGGGCAGCCTCGCCGAAATCGACTTTAATGGCTGATACCCCCAGTTTGAGCAGCTCCGAAATTTTATCCTCATACCATTCAATGGTTTTGGGATTGGAAAAATCGAGCACTGCGTCTTCGTAGGGAATAGTGCCATTTGCATTTTTGACAGCCAGACCTTTGGCAACAATCTCGGGATAAAGCACATTTTGAGGAACAAAATAAGGCAACTGCCAAAGTGAAGTATGGAAACCCTGCTTTTTCAGGTCTGAAATCATCAGTGCGGGATTCTCAAACCGGCTTGGCGCAAAGCGGTAATCACACCGCCAGTCAGTTTCAAACCATCCCGTATCGAAGTGGATCACATCAGAAGGAATCCTGTTTCTGCGCAGCTTCTCTGCTAAATTTCTCCCGTCTTTCTCAGAAAAATAGGTAATGCGGCTCATCCACAATCCGAAAGACCACAAAGGCGGCATCGGCGCTTTGCCTGTCAAATCGGTGTACGCGTCGAGGATTTCCTTTGGCTCGCCCAGGAACACAAACAGGTCCAGGTTTTCATCCCCGATCTGCATCGCATTGGATTCCCCGTAAGTAGCCCCAAAATCACAGGTAACCGGCGCGCTGGTGTGCATAAACATACCGTAGCCGCGCGAGCTCATGTAAAACGGAATGGGCTTGTACATCGTTTGCGTCTCCACGCCATTTGGGTCGTGGGTCCAGAGTACAACCTTCTGTCCGTTTTTATCCAATTTGGTAAAAGATTCGCCGCAGCCGAATATCTTTTCATCGGGAGAAATGGAGAAAACGGCGGCTACGCTGCGCGAATAATCAGCTGCGCGGCGGACAAATGAGAAAGGTAATGTAGGTGTAAATGAGGCTCTTCCGTCGGCTGCGCTTCGTGTTTGTGTCAAAACTTTTCCATTCGCATCCTTAATCAGCACTTTCCAGGGATTTTCATAAATGGTCACCGAACCGAAAGTACCCGTATACAAATGTCCCCCATTGATCTTGCTGTATTTCCACGATTTGTCCTGCACAGGCTCGCCCACAAGCAGAAGCGAAGGTCCAGCAACCTGTTTTTGCAGACTTGTATTTGCACGGATACGAACCGTACGCGGCGAGGTAAATTCAATGGAAAAAGGCAGTACAGGGTCCTGGGCGTACTCAATTGCGGGAAATTCGTTGCTGTAAGCGCGTTTATAGCTCAGCATCGAATTGTCGAAATTATGCGCAGAAAATGCTTCGTGCCGCTTCCACTTGATTTTGCCTGTTCCTGATTCGGGATCAAATGCAGCCAGGCTGTCGGCAAAGAATATGGTATTTGAAAAGTCGCGGAAGTCGCCGCTGATATCAACAGGTTCGTTCACCAATTTGGAATGCTGCGCCAATGCTTTAAATCCGATCGGGCACAGTACCAGGGAAAACAGCAGCAAACGCCATTTACCTGAAATTGTAGTTGAATGCATTATGGTAAAAGATAGTTAGGAGTCCCTCGTTACGGGACGATAATTTGTTTTACGGCAGATCGCCCGTCGCTGCCCGTCAGCTTAACCAGGTATGTTCCCGCAGCGAGGCGGGAATCGATATATGCTTCCCGCTGTGTTTTTTGCAGGTTAATTTTAGATAACTGTCTACCAGTAAGATCGAATACTTCGAGTACTGAAAACTCCCGCTCAGCCCATTGAACCGTGATGCGGTCGCGGGTTGGGTTGGGGAAAACCTTGACCTCGAATGCAGCCGCCCGGTCGGTTCCAAGAATTTCTCCGCCACTGCGCAGCACCATAGCTGTGACGGACATAGCCGGGAGTGATGCATTGAGCACATTTCCCGTCACTGCTACCTCCGACTTTTTAAGTGCATTCTGCGTATGTGACCGGAACGTTTCAGTAGCCGGCAGCTCTGAAAGGGTGTATACCGGCGCATTCCCCTGAGCAGGAATGAAATTACTCAAATTAACCCGCACAGACTGGCTTTGCTCCGGCGACCGGTTGACCAACACAAGTGTGAGTGAATCCCCGGCAGCATTGATGCTCGGGTAAGCAGATACCAGCGTTTCATTGGCTGACGTACCCTTTACCGAACGTGCCTGATTATAGCGGCTCAGCAAATGCAGTACCTCCCACATACCCGGCTTCCAGGTCCAGGGCGTAAAGATCTCCACGCCATTTTTCATGAATTCACCCATTGTAGACGCGTACCACACGGCGGTAACGGGCGCTGATATACTCTGGTCTATCCCTGCCTCGGTCAGTCCGAGTGTTACACCGTGCCCTGCTCCAAGGTACTGGACTAGCCAATCGTTGCAGCGGGCGAAAATGTATTCTTTGTTGATGCTGTTGTCGTAACCTCCATTTATGGTCTTCACGCCATTTGCTTCGGGGAAAATGTAGTTTCTGTCGAAAAACACCCGGTGCAATTGGGTGACGTCATTTGTATTTTTTGTTCCGGGGTAAAAATGGATATCGAGCACGTCCAGTAGCCTGATCCCGCTTTTCTGCTGTTCTTCGGCAACTGTTTTAATGAAATATTCCAGCCACGGGTAAGTCTTGCCATTTTCGCCGACGGGCTTTCCGTCCCAATTGTACCACTGCCATTCATTCGCAGTAACGGGACCTACCAGTTTGATGCCGGGAAATTTAGCCCGGGCTTTTTTGGCAAGATCAATGTAACGCTGCATAAATTCCTTCGGCGAAATTTGCCGGGGCATCACATCATCGTGCGTTCCCGACCAGATCTCCGGCTCATTGTCCATGTTCCAATAGCGGAT
>NZ_JBHYGF010000138.1:0-9614 GCF_051859145.1 Dyadobacter sp. | reverse complement strand
AGTTGTTATCCGAATCGCCGCCCGCAAATGGCGCCGGGTCCAGGTATTTTTTGACAAAAAGCGCGGGTACAAATTTTCCTGCGCTGGTATATCCCTGCGCCAGGGAAGCGTCTTTTCTAAGATCTCCTGCCTCGTAAGCTTTATCCATATCCGTCGTCGGCAGGTTATGCCCGCTACCTGCGCCGATTGTGGTTACAGCAGCACCGGCAAGTCGCGGCGCAAATGCATTGTTGAATGGACTTCCCAAACCATATCCGCCTTTTTTGTATTGTACTTCAAACAGCGACTCCTTATTATTCTTGTTGCTGATCCTGAAAATGTCGGCATAGGAGGGCAACAGTTCGTACATTTTGGAGTCGATGATTTCCTTGGTTTCAGCAGCTGCTTCGGCCCATTTTTTCTGGGTCAAGTAAACTTTTGCGAGCATACCTGTCGCCGCGCCCGATGTAGCCCGGCCCACGTTTGTTCCCGTGTAGCTGGCGGGTAGTTTTTGTTTTGCTTCCTGCAAGTCTTTCACAATTTGTGCATACACCTCCTCTGTCGGGTTACGCGTGTAGGTATAACCGGATGATACGTCGGTTGTCTCTGTTAAAACCAATGGAACATCCCCGAAAATCCTGACGAGGTTGAAGTACATCAGCCCCCTGAGAAATTTTACCTCCGCAACAAAACGATCCTTCAATGCCTGGTCCATCGTAACGCCTGCAATACGGTCTATGACCGTATTGCAGGCCAAAATGCCGCGGTAGTGGTCGTTCCACGTTGTACTCGCGATTCCATTGTTGCTCAATGTGGTGAATGCGTCAATTTGTGAGATGTCAATGCCGCTCTGCGCGTCGAGAATTTCCGTATTATCAGACATAGTCTCGCCGATCGCGTACATGCTCAGGTTGTACATTCCACTGAATTGAAGAGAAGCATAAGCCGCATTGACAGCATTGAGCATATCTTCTGCATTGCGGTAAAAGTTGACACTGTTGGTGTCCGATATAGGCGCAAGTTCCAGAAATCCCTTTTTACAGGAGGGTAGGGTAAAAGCAACCAGTAGTATGAGTATCCGATATAATTTCATGTTCATTTGAATTAAAAGCCAATGTTCAAACCAACTGTGTACACTTTGGCGATAGGGTAGCCCCCGTAATCCACACCAGGTTCAAGCGGGCTCGCACCTTGCACGCTCACCTCGGGATTGTAACCGGTGTACTTGGTCCAGGTAACCGGATTTTGCAGGTTGACGTAAATCCGCATAGTGCGCATCTTTATCTTTTCCAGCAGCGGCCCAGGCAGGTTGTAGCCGAGCGCAATGTTGCGGATCCTGAGAAATGAGCCGTCTTCGACATGTACCGATGAAATATTCGCGCTGGAATTGCTGCTGGCGTACTTGTTCAGGTCGCGGTTGATCCGGGGAGTTTTGCCGTCGCCCGGATCCTGCGGCGACTTCCAGCTGTTGTTCATTTCACGGATCCCATTGGCAGTACCTGCGTAGTTTGCATAAAAACGGCGTCCAAGATTCAGGATCTCATTTCCCTGCACGCCTTGCAGCAATACAGTTAAGTCTATTCCTTTGAAAGAGAATGTATTTGTCATTCCATAAATAAAATCCGGCTGCGGATTTCCCAGAATGGTACGGTCGTCGCTGCTCAGCTTGCCATCGCCATTTACATCCACAAACCGCAATTGCCCAGGTTTCGACTCTGCAAATGCAGGACTGTTTTTCACTTCGTCTTCCGTTTGGAAAATCCCGGCTACCTCATAGCCATAGTAGTTTCCCATTGGTTTACCGATCTGCGTCACGTGACTCGCGGTAACCTGGTAATTTCCGTACAAAGGATCGCCGCTCGGCCCCAGCGCCAGTACTTTATTTCTGTTGAACGAAATGTTGAAATCCGTGCTCCATTTCAGCTTTTTGTTGAGGTTCTGCGTTGTCAACCCAAATTCCCAGCCTTTGTTTTCGATCTTGCCAATATTCTGGCGGGCAGTTGTATATCCGGTAATGGACGGGGTAGGCACGTTCAGCAGCAGGTCGGATGTGATCTTTTTATAATAGTCGGCAACCAGAAAAATCCGGTTTTGGAATATCCCGAGTTCGAGGCCAATATCCACCTGCTTGTTCTTTTCCCAGTTCAGGTTCGCATTGCTGATCCTGTTCGGTCCCAGTCCGTTAACCACGGTACCGGCGAAGGTGTAATTTCGTTTGGATAACAGTCCGATGTGATCGTAGTTTCCGATGAAGTTGTTTCCGGTATGTCCATAGCTTGCCCTCAGTTTCAACTCGTTGATCAAAGGTATACTTTTCATAAAAGCTTCTTCCGAAATGCGCCATCCTGCTGATACCGAAGGAAAAACGCCCCATTTGTTGTTCTGTCCAAAACGTGAAGAACCATCGCGGCGGATCGTGGCAGTTAGAAGATACCTGCTGTCAAAGCTATAATTGGCGCGCGCCAGATACGAAAGGAGTGACCATTCTTCGGCTGTGGTAGAAGCAGAGGAAACAATTCCTGCGTTCAGTGTTTCCACGAGGTCATTCGGGAAGTTGGTAGAATTGATCACCGCATTATCGGAGCGGACTTTCTGGGCAGTAAATCCACCGAGCGCATCAAAATGGTGTTTGTCCCACGATTTGTTGAAGTTCAAAGTATGCTCGATCAGCCAGTTGTACGAGCTGCTGTTGGTAGCGCTACCGGCAGGGATTAAAGGCGGAACAGCGCCATCGCGGCCCACAATGGACGGACTGAATGTATTCTGGCGGCTGGATTGTAAGTCTGTGCCGAGTAAGAGTTTGTACGTGAGATTGTTGAGTATTTTGTATTCCCCAAAAACAGTCCCGAGCAAACGTAGCTCATTCAAGCGGTTTACTCGTTCCTTCGCCAGCTTTACCGGATTTTCAATGCTGCTGAAACCATTACCCAGGTCCAGTCCCGTAGAGTAGCTGCCGTCTTCTTTGTAAACCGGCAAATGCGGCGCCATTGTCAGGGCGGAGAGTACAATACCGCCGTTGGCCCAGTGACCTTCCGAGCCGGTTGGATTGCTGATCGTGTAAGCAGGTGTAAGGTTCAGACCGATCTTAAAACGTTTCGATGCCTGCGCTTCGAGGTTGACCCTGAATGTATATCTCTGAAAATCCGAATTGAGTACAACTCCATTTTGCTTGAAATATCCGCCGGAAGTCATGTACTTGATTTTGTCGTTCCCGCCGGAAAGCGTAAGCTGTACATTATGTGTTGGCGCCTGCCGGAAGATTTCATTTTGCCAGTTTGTACCTTCTCCAAGTGCATCTGGATTTTGCAGTGCAGGTAATATCTGATAAATGGCGCTTCTGGCAGAGTTGGGGTCTTCTGCCTTGCCGCCTGCATCTACCCACGCATTGTTGCGGCTTTCGATGATATACTGCGCAAACTCGCGTGCATTCATCATATCCAGCGTTTTTGTCACACTTTGAACACCGGTATATGCATCGATATCCACACGCATCTTTCCGGATTTTCCACTTTTGGTCGTTACAATCACAACCCCATTTGATCCGCGTGAACCGTAAATGGCCGTGGAAGAAGCGTCTTTCAGGATCTCTACCGATTCAATGTCATTTGGATTAAGGGAGTTAAGCGGATTGCTGGTCTGATTATAGGAAGCGGTCACAGGGAACCCGTCGATTACGTACAATGGCTCATTTCCGGCACCGATCGAGCCGGTACCTCTCACCCGAACTGTCAATCCGCCGCCGGGTGTTCCGGTGGTTTGAGCTACATATACGCCAGGCATTTTGGCGGTCAATGCACCGTCGAGGCTGGGTGTAGGCAAACCTGCAATGTCTTTGGCGCTCACCGAAGCTACCGAGCCAGTGATGTCGCCGCGCTTTTGCGTACCATATCCCACCACTACCACTTCATTCAGTGCTTTGATGTCGCCTACAAGCTTTACATCGAGCTGGTTATGGTTGCCCAATGCAATTTCCTGAGGTGCGTAACCGACAAAACTAAAAACCAGGATCGCCGTTTCACCAGTTACTGAAAGTTCATAATTACCTTCAATATCCGTAGTTGTACCAGCAGAAGTACCTTTTATAACCACACTCACGCCGGGCAAAGGCTCGTTGTTTTCAGAGCTGGTGACTTTGCCGCGCACCTGTATATCAGCGTTCTGGTCAGCAATCTGCACCTTCTGGTCCGGGCGCAGGGCGGATGTTTCCTTTTTTACTTTGGACAATAAAATTTGTCCATTCACAACCTGGTAATTAATTCCAAGTGGCGTAAAAAGGCGATCCAAAACAGAAGATAAGGCTTCATTTTTTGCGGTAACGTTAACAGTTTCCGAAACGCGAACTACCTCCCGGCTGTATGCAAACCGGACCTTTGCATGGTTTTCGATCCGGTTTAATGCCTTTTCAAGCGTCGCATCAGTCAACTTTAATGTCAAGTTCCGGTTCAAAAGCTCCTGGGCGGGTGTACGATGTGCATACGCCATAGCAGAGAGAAAAACCGCGCAAATGAGCTGGTAGAGGGTTAGGCGCATAATGGTCACAAGAATTCCGTACTTGCAATACAAGTGTTTCTTCATAATTTTACTAATGACTGATTAATTGGTTCGAAATCGATCGGAGTCGCGGTCAACCGCGGTTACGTGTTAGTCAGTTACGGTCAGGAGTGTTGCAACCACTCCTGACCTTCCTGTTCGTGTCTGGCTAGTTTAATTCATAGGCAATCAGGATTTTAGCTTCATATAGATCGGGGTTTAGGAATAGTCGCTTCATAATTAATTATTGCCCGCCGCAGCCTTCGCCCGACAGCACAATGTGGTCTCCATCCATTTCATAGGTACTACCCAAAAGAGTATTGATCATTTCCAGGATTTCAGGCAGGTTCTGATTGTTGAATCCAACCTTAATCACGCATTGTTTGAGAGCAGGATTAGCAACGGAGATTTTCACACGGAACACGTTCTGGAGTTGTTCCGTAATTTCCTGAAGAGTCACGTTATCAAAGTCGAGTGATACCGGCTGCCAGGTCTCTTTATCATTTTTTTTGATATCCAGATTTGCCATTCTCAGGTCATTCGTAGCACGCTCAAAAACTGCCTGCTGGCTAGGTTTAAGCAAAACTTTTTCTGCCTGATTTTCGGAGCTAACCGACACGCTTCCGGTTACCACTGAAACCTGGTAGGTTTTTTCATCCCGGTTGGCGCGGACATTAAAGCTGGTTCCGAGTACCTCTGTTTTCAGCGTCCCGCTGTGGATGATAAATGGATGTTCGCGGTCTTTTGAAACATTGAAAAAACCTTCTCCTTCAAAATTGATCTCTCTGGTATTTTTCCCATTGAAAGAGCGCGGGTGCTCAATGCTCGCGCCCGGCTGGATCCACACAATGCTATGATCAGGAAGTTCGTAGCGGACAGTCTTCTTCTGCCGGTTCGCCATTTTCACAGGAATTTCATGGCTAGAAAAGGAGGATACCGGTTGTTTTTGGAATTGCAAATGGTAGAATAAAAATCCGAGGGACAAAATCACCGCGGCTGCTGCGCCACTCAGGTACACTTCCCAGTTGATGACACGGACAGGTGTTTCGTCAGGGAATGCTCTCTGTTCAGATAGCTCGCCTTGAATGCGGAGAAGGAGTTTCTCTTCGTCGTTTTCTGTAAATTCTTCCTCCGAATGCAGGTGAAGGGTACGGTACCATTCATCTACAAACTGACGCTCGGAGCCGGTACATTCATTGGCCAGATACTTGCGCAGCAACTCAGGCGACGGGGTCTTGTTGATCATTTTTGTATAAATATTCCATGCTTGAATGCAATCTCTACTTATACAGTCTGGAAAAATCGAGGATATCCCTTAGTCGTATGTGAATTTATTTTTAAAAAATAGGATAAGCAGGGGAGTATTCAGACGAAAGCTATTCCGAGTAAGGCCAGTGCGATGTAATCTTTCATTTCGATACGGAGGATTTTCAGTGCTTTGCTGATGTGCGCTTCTACCGTTTTTTCCGAGATATCCATTGCCGCCGCAATCTCCTTAAGGCTGTGACCTTGTCGCCTGAGCTCAAATGCCTGGCGGCATTTCAACGGTAACTTCAGAAGAGATTGATTATAGAGTTCACTAAGCACATTCATATCGAGATGCTGCTGTGTATCGTCGGCAGAGGGGTTTTCCGCTTCTTCCAGCGGCACTATCTGTTGCCTTTGCTCGCGATGATAATGCGTGATGATGGAATTTTTGAGAATGCCGTTGAGGTATGCGCCAATGTTTTTCCGGACTTCAAATTTATGTCTGCCCAGCCAGAATTTCACAAACGTTTCCTGGACAAGATCTTCCGCCACGCTTTTGCTTCCGGTTTTACGGATTGCGTGTCCTACCAGCGATTTGACGTTCCGGCGGTACAATTCGGTGAAAGCAACCTCGTCGTCCTGGTTGCAAACCAAATGGACCAATGCTTCGTCAGAAAACGCACAATAAGATTGCGACACCAAGGCCTGTTGCTCTAAATTTATAACTACTGTCCCGACGCAAAAGCCATTGTATTGACGTATTTACCTGTGGGGATAGAAGCCCATTGAAGAATGACGTGCCCAGGTGAGGTCACATTAGTATTTAACGTTTGTACAGGCATTATCTACTTGACAACCTCACTTACCAAAATGACAGGGGTGATGTTGGTATAATTTGGGAAATCGGCGCGAATAGCATCCCTGTTCGGCCCGATAGCAGCTTGGTAGTCACTCAGGCTTTTTACGTAGAATGTACCTATTGCCATAAATGGCATGGGCTGGTTTGGAATACCACTTGCTATTCCTTTTTCAATCGTGTACTTAATCAGGTTGGACCCTAAAAACCCCGCTACCATGGGCATGTGTTTTGTTTCATAATAATCCATATTGAAATTCTTGCCTTCCGCATAGGGGTACATAACGGATACCTTGATTGTACCTTTTGCGTCTGGAGTTGGTCCGGCGGTCCGTTCCTGGCTAAATGCAGTGAAATATGTGAGTAAAAGAAAGAGCGGTAAAATCAACTTCAATTTCATATATACGCAGGTTCGAAGGTGAATTAATGGATTTATAAGATGAAATATCAATAGATATCAACAAGGTAATAATGACGAGTCTATTCCGGCGCGAGACTGTAGAATGCATCCATTCTTTTAACAAGATGATTTTCATCAAAAAACATTACCTCGATAGCTGTTTTATTTAAAACCGTTTGATAATACAGCGCTACTGAATCTACACCTTCTGTAATACAAAGCAGCTTGAAATTCAGGTCAGGAAATCTCTTGATCGCAACATTCCAATAATCTCTCACCGCATCTTTACCGTAAAGAGTACTTTCAGATCCACCTGTCGCTATCTTAATCATAGGTGTTGTGACCTGAACATTTTCGGCAAAGTGCGATAAAACTCCTTCAATATCATGATTGTTCCATGCTTGTAGCCAGCTGTTGGCAAAATCTCTTGTATTCATAATTGCTAATTCATTTGATACACGTTAAATGCATTTACAATATGTAAATATATTTTTAAATCAATTGATTAGCAGGCGATTTCAGCAGTGGATTACAGATAATTGTTACTTATCGGTGAAGTAAGTTTCTTTCAGGTATTCCCGGAGGGAGGTTGGCTTGCGGCCCAGCAGCTGTTCTACTGTACCGTGTGTTTCTGCCAGCATACCGTGTTTGGCGGAGGCGCCCCATTGTGCTATAAAATCGGCAACAAATTCCGGAACTCCGGCGGCCACTTGCCGGGAAACATACTGCGGGATCTCAATGTTTTTGTAAGTGATCGGGTGGCCTGCAAGCGAAGATAATTCCCGTGCAATGTCATGAAATGAATAAGCTTCGCTGCCGGTTAAGGTATATTCCTGATTATCATGACCTGCGCTGGTCAATAGGGTAGCCGTGGCAGCAGCCAGCTCGGTCCGTTTGACGAAGGCGATCCTGCCTTCGCCTGCCGGAAATACGATTTCTGAATCTGGCACTTCGCTTCCGATCATATATGACAGTCCTTCGAAGTAGTATCCGTTTTTGAGGATGGTGTATACCAGTCCTGAGGCTTTAAGATAGGTTTCTGTTGCCAGGTCGCTTTCAGTGACTTCCTTCATTACGAAGTCTGTACTGCGTTGAATGCTGGTGTAAAAAAGATGTTTTACTCCGGCTTCCTTTGCTGCATCGATCACATTTTTATGCTGGAGTGCCCGATCGGTAAATGCCACGGCTGACACCAGCAGCACCTTATCGATACCTTGCATTGCTTGTACAAGCGAAGAGTAGTCAAAGTAATCGGCTTGCCGGACGTCCACACCTCGTTCGACAAGATCTTTAGCTCTGCCGGCATCTCGCACTATAGCAGCGATTTCCGAGGCAGGTGTGGTTTGAAGTAGAAAATCAATGGTTTTGTGGCCTAAGCCGCCTGTTGCACCGGTTATTAAAATCATGATATAGAATAAAATCTGTTATATTTACTTGCATTTCGCAAGTGTAAAGGTAAATCATTTCACTTGTGAATTGCAAGTTAAATGATTTAAATTGTTATTTATGAAAGAGCTTAAACAGCGTTCTACCTGTCCGGTAAGCACATCGCTTGATATATTCGGAGACAAATGGACCTTACTTATTCTTCGGGATATGGTGTTTGCCGGGAAGTCTACCTATGGAGAGTTCCTGCAGTCGGCTGAAAAGATAGCCACCAATGTCCTTGCAGATCGACTGGCAGTCCTTGAATCGCAAGGCATACTAACCAAGGCTGTGGCATCTGACAAAAGATCTAAGTTCACCTATCGACTGACTGAGAAAGGAGTGGATACAGTTCCGATTATTGTAGAGCTGGTACTTTGGGGATCCAGGCACTGCCCAACTGACATTGCCGCTGACTTGCTGGTTGAACTTGAGACTGGAAAAGAAACAGCTGTTAAAAAATACCAGCAACTCGCCCGCGAAAAGTCACTGACGCAGTAAATAGGCTGGTCTTGCGCGGTTCAGAGGTTACGGAAGCAATAGTTTGTTTTATTGATATGTATATTCTTGCTGAGTCTGACATGCATTTATTGAAAACAACGTTGATCGTCAAGGTTTTAATAATGCTGCTATTATTAGTCACTAAAAAAGTTGAAAATTTCTGAAAATATTTTCCTCCAATGCTTGCATGTTTAAGTTGCTCCTCCTACTTTTGCACCCCGATCAACAACAAAGGCATCGCAAACGGCGACGCCACGAGTTCTGAAAGATTCAGAGCAACGTTCTTTGACATGATGAAGAGAGCAAAAAAGATAGGTTCGTTAGAAACATTTGATCGGTTTCTTCGGAAGCACGATCGCAACATATTTACAATGGAGAGTTTGATCCTGGCTCAGGATGAACGCTAGCGGCAGGCTTAATACATGCAAGGCGAGGGGGCAGCAATGTCACTGTCGTACGGGTGCGTAACGCGTATGCAACCTACCTATCACTGGGGGATAGCCCGGGGAAACCCGGATTAATACCGCATGACACAGGGGTCCCGCATGGGTACTATTTGTTAAAGATTTATCGGTGGTAGATGGGCATGCGTTCGATTAGCTAGTTGGTATAGGTAACGGCTTACCAAGGCAACGATCGATAGGGGAGCTGAGAGGTTGATCCCCCACACGGGCA
>NZ_JBHYGF010000137.1:0-9648 GCF_051859145.1 Dyadobacter sp. | reverse complement strand
TGTACTTCACTACTTTCGGACGGTCATGCTGCATAAATCTCCCTGTGGTTAAGGTCAACCTATTTCAGGACGTGACACTTCCTCCCCTCCTCCCTTTCCTCCTTACTCCTTCCTCCCTTCAATCCACTCCCGCGCATTCACAAATGCCTCCATCCACGGACTAACTTCATCCTTCCTACCCTCAGGATAATTCGCCCAATGCCATTGAAAAAGTGATCTTTCGATGTGCGGCATCATGACCAGGTGGCGGCCGGTTTCGTCGCAGAGCATTGCTGTATTGAAACCGGAGCCGTTTGGACAAGCCGGGTAAGTTTCGTAGCCGTATTTGGCAACTATGCTGTAACGGTCTTCAGTATACGGGAAATCAAAACGGCCTTCTCCGTGAGATACCCACACGCCGAGCGTACTGCCAGCGAGTGACGATAGCATCACCGATTTGTTAGGCTGAATCGTCAGCGAAGTGAAGATACTTTCGTGCTTGCCGCTCGCATTGTGCAGCATTTTGGGTTTTACATCATGCCCCATATTGATCAGGCCGAGCTCTACGAAGAGCTGGCAGCCATTGCAGACGCCGACAGACAAGGTATCCTCACGTTTGAAAAAGTTTTCAAGTGCAACCCTCGCTTTTTCATTATAAAGAAATGCGCCCGCCCAGCCTTTTGCAGACCCCAGTACATCAGAATTCGAGAACCCTCCTACTGCGCCGATGAACTGGATATCTTCCAGCGTTTCTCGGCCGGAGATCAGGTCCGTCATGTGAACGTCTTTTACATCAAAACCGGCCAGGTACATGGCATTCGCCAATTCTCTTTCGGAGTTGCTTCCTTTTTCGCGCAGTACTGCTGCTTTTGGACGTGGTTTTGAAGCATCAATTGCAGGTTTTTTCCCATCGAATTGTGCCGGAAATTTATAGCGCAGTACGTGGTGTTTATAGTTGTCAAAACGCTCTTTTGCCAGCTCAGCGCCGCTTTGTTTGATATCCAGCAGATACGAAGTTTTGAACCAAACATCGCGCAGCTGATCAATATCAAAATCCCAGCTACCTGTCGCATCCTTCACTGTCAGCGTCGAAGCGAGGTTTACAGTTCCTATCTTATGGAAATCAATGCCGCTGGTTTGGAGCATGTTTTCGACAGATTCATCTGCCTGGAAAACAACACCGATATTCTCTGCAAAAAGCTTTTCGATAATATCCTGATCTCCCAAACCGGAAAGATCGATGCTCGCGCCCAGATCACGATCTGCAAAGCACATTTCAAGTAAAGTGGTAATCAATCCGCCGCTGCCGATATCGTGACCTGCCTGAATTTTCCCTGCTTTGATCAGCTGCTGAATTGCATTGAATGCATTTTTAAACTGCTCAGCACTTTGGATATCCGGCGTAGCATCACCGATTTTGTTCAGGATTTGTGCAAATGAAGATCCGCCCAGCTTGTAAGTATCGCCCGACAAATTGATATAGTAAATTGAACCGCCCGACTTTTTCAAAACAGGTTCAACCACCGCACGAATATCATCGCAATGCCCCGCTGCCGAAATAATCACAGTACCCGGCGCGATTACCTCGTCGCCTTTGTATTTCTGCTTCATCGAAAGCGAATCCTTGCCTGTTGGAATGTTGATTCCCAGACTGATCGCAAAGTCCGAGCAAGCTTTTACAGCCTTGTACAAACGTGCATCTTCACCTTCATTCTTGCAAGCCCACATCCAGTTTGCGGAGAGCGAAACGCTGGTCAAGTTATCCTTTAAAGGCGCCCAAACGATATTGGAAAGTGCCTCCGCAATCGCATTGCGGCTACCCGCAGCCGGGTCGATCAATGCAGAAAGTGGCGCGTGACCTATTGAAGTCGCAATTCCATCTTTACCCTGAAAATCCAGCGCCATTACGCCCACATTGTTCAAAGGCAATTGCAGCGGACCGGCGCATTGCTGCTTGGCCACGTGGCCCCCCACACAACGGTCTACTTTATTTGTAAGCCAGTCTTTACTCGCAACCGCTTCCAGTTGAAGCAGTTGTTCCAAATATTCATGTAGCTTGCCGGTTTCGTAAGTTACTGGCTCGTAATTTCTTTCAATGGACTTGTCAGCCATCACCGTTTTAGGCGAGCTGCCGAACATATCTTCCATTTTCAGGTCCATCGGCTTTGCACCTGTTTTCGCAGATTCAAATGTAAACCGGTGCGAACCAGTTACTTCACCCACATTATAAAGCGGCGCTCTTTCACGGTCTGCAATGCGTTTCAGCGTTTCCAGATTTTCCTTGCTTATCACCAATCCCATTCTTTCCTGGGATTCGTTACCAATGATTTCTTTGGCAGAAAGCGTCGGGTCTCCGACAGGCAGCTTGTCCAGATCTATATTCCCGCCCGTTTCTTCAACCAGCTCCGAGAGACAATTCAAATGTCCACCCGCGCCGTGGTCGTGAATGGAAACGATGGTGTTATTGCCGCTTTCCACCATGCCGCGCACTGCATTGGCAACGCGTTTCTGCATTTCAGGATTGGATCTTTGAACCGCATTTAATTCGATTCCAGAACCAAATGCGCCGGTATCCGCTGACGAAACCGCCGCGCCGCCCATGCCGATTCTATAATTTTCTCCACCCATGACAACGATCTGGTCGCCTACTTCCGGAGTTGATTTTTTCGCCTGATCCGCCTTTCCATAACCAACACCGCCCGCCTGCATAATTACCTTATCGTAACCCAGCTTGCGGCCTTGTTCTTCATGTTCAAATGTAAGTACTGACCCTGCGATTAACGGCTGACCGAATTTATTACCAAAATCAGTAGCCCCATTCGAAGCTTTGATCAGGATATCCATCGGCGTTTGGTACAGCCACTGGCGCTCTTCCACACCTTGCTCCCACGGCCGATTTTCTTCCAGTCTTGACAATGCAGTCATATAAACCGCAGTTCCCGCCAAAGGAAGCGAACCTTGTCCACCCGCCAGTCTGTCACGGATTTCACCGCCCGAACCTGTCGCAGCGCCATTGAAGGGCTCAACAGTTGTCGGGAAATTATGTGTTTCCGCTTTCAGGGAAAGTACGGATTCAAAATCCTTGATCTCGTAGTATTCAGGTACGTCCGGTCTTTTGGGTGCAAATTGTTGCACAACCGGCCCTTTTACAAAAGCTACATTGTCTTTATAAGCCGAAACGATCGAGTTCGGATTGGCTTCGGAAGTTTTTCTGATCAGTTTAAAAAGCGAAACCGGCTGTTCCTCGCCATCGATCACGAAAACACCATTGAAAATTTTGTGGCGGCAGTGCTCAGAGTTAACCTGCGAGAAACCGAAAACCTCCGAATCTGTCAATTTACGATTGAGTTTTTCGGCAAGTTTGTTGAGGTAGTCAACTTCCTCGTCGCTCAGCGAAAGTCCCTCCTGCTTGTTATAAGCGGCAATATCCTCAATTTCGAGAATTGGCTCAGGCTCAATGTTAATGGTGTAAATATCCTGGTTCAGCTCGCTGTATTTCTGCGAAAGCATTGGATCGAAGGCAGTGAAATCCGCATCGACTTCTTCAAATTCTTCAATACGGATAATACCCTGGATATCCATATTCTGGGTGATTTCCACAGCATTCGTGCTCCACGGCGTAATCATCGCCGCGCGCGGGCCAACAAAAAACTCCGTGATGCTTTGTTCATCCCGGAGTTCTGCGCCGCCAAAAAGCCAGCTTAATTTGGAAGTATCTGATTCTGTCAGCGTTCTCTCTATCTGGACCGCAAAAACAGTGTTCTGTTTGTCTGCAAAAAAGTAGATCATGGTATCGAATTATGGCGCAAAGGTAAACCTATTTGTTTTACTTCACAATCAACTCCACATCTATGTTCCCGCGTGTTGCATTGGAATACGGACAAACCTGATGTGCTTTTTCCACCAATTCTTCGGCTTTCTCCTTTTCCACGCCTGGTAGCTCAACTTCCAGCACGACCGAAAGACCAAAACCGCCATTGTCAATCTTACCAATACTCACCGCAGCAGTCACCGAGCTGGTTACCCCTGTTATCTTCTCCTGGCGCATGATCAGGCTCAATGCACTGTCGAAGCAGGCCGCATATCCGCCGGCAAAAAGCATTTCAGGATTGAGGTACTCACCCGACGGCCCACCCATTTCTTTCGGTACCCTCACGTCAATATCCAGTACTCCGTTTTCAGACTTTACTTTTCCGTTACGCCCGCCGGTAGCAGTTGCAGTTGCGGTATATATTGGCTCAATTTTCATGTTGAATGCAGGTTATTGTTTAAATCCTTTAAGTAACTTCTCCTTTAACAACCGCCAAACCTTTTGCCTGGTTCCGCAATGCGGCAGGTTGTCGTTTTCGCCCGACCACACCTGAAAATTGCCTATATTGGCATCATTGAACATATTCAGATCCTGCACAAGCCCATGAAACCATCCATTGCCGTACTTCCTTTTACAAACCTCAGCAATGATCCCGAAGAGGAATATTTCAGCGACGGTATTACCGAAGAAATCATCAGTGTACTGAGCCGGGTACCTGGTTTGCAGGTTTCAGGTCGTACTTCTTCGTTTACTTTTAAAGGATCAAATGAGGCGCTTGGGTCTATTGCGGAGCAGCTGAATGTGAGCTACATTCTAAATGGAAGCGTGGCAAGTTCGGGTAACCAGCTGCGGATCAGCGCGCAGCTGGTGCATGCGGCCGATGGTGTTCAGCTGTGGTTGGAAAACTATGACCGCGAGCTGGAAGCGATTTTCGATATTCAGGATGAAATTGCATCTGCGATCCTGAGCGCTATCAAGGTTGAGCTATTGGGCGAGGAGCCTGCTGTTACTTTTAAAAGATATACCAATAACAAGGATGCGTACCAGCTCTACCTGCGCGGGCGATTTTACCACAACAAATTTGCCAGCCGCGAGGAATACCAGAAGGCGATCGGCTACTTCAACGCAGCCCTCGACCTGGACCCTACCTACGCAATTGCTTATGCCGGAATCGCCTCCTGCTACCTGAATATGTGGTTTTACCGGCACATGCCAGCCGCACAGGCGCTGCCGCTTATGAAAGAAGCTACTGTGCAGGCACTTGCACTGGATAGCGGCATCGCCGAAAGCTACATTGCCCTCGCCCGGATGCAAATGCTCTATGAATGGGATTTTGGCAGCGCGGCCCATGCATTCAAAAAAGCAACAGACCTGAACTGGAATACCGCCGAGCTGCACGTGCAATTTGCATTGTACTGGGGCTTGCTCGATCATCCCGCCATGGCAGAAAAGGAAATCGAAACCGCACTTTCGCTGGAACCGTTTTCATTGATCAACAACTTTTACGCGGGCTATGTATACTGGCTCTCGGGTAACTTTACGAATGCGGTGGCGCAAGGAAGAAAGCTCACTGCACTGGAACCTGCATTCTGGGGCGGGCACATGATTACGGGTGCCAACCTGATAACTCTAAAAGATTACCCAGCCGCGCAGGAAGCTCTGGAAACTGCACTCGAAATCAATTACAACGGAATTACCCTAAGTGCCTGCGGCGCATTGTTTGGACTTTCGGGAGAGCATGAAAGTGCAAGGGATATTCTGACGCAAATGACAGCGCTGAGCAAAACGCAAGTCGTTTCGAACTACGATATGGGCATTGTGCACGCTACTTTGGGCGATGCCGATATCGCAGTAGAATACTTTCAAAATGCCGTGAGCCAGCACGAGCCGCCGATGCTGTTTTTCAAATACATTGTAAGAGACTGGCTGAGCGGACAATTACACGATCCGCGTTACGATATGCTGGTCGAGCTGATCATGCAGTAGCCGGGCTATGGGATTTGATAAACCAAACATCCCCTTTTTTGAAATTACTTGTTGCCAAAATCCGAACCGCAACCTTTTAACTATATTTACCCGCCAATCAACTCTTGTACATTTTGAAATACATTCTCGCGCTTTTCTTCTTTATCTCTGCCGGTCCGATTTTCGCCCAAAACGGCATGCTTCCATTAGATCAGGAAAAAAACATCTACTACTCAGACTCAGGTCAGCCCAAACTCTCCAAAGCAGATATTTACAAGAAAATGCAGGATTGGGTTTCCAAAACTTTCGGCAATTATCAGAATGCAGTCACCTTTGAAGATGCAGCAGCAGGAAAATTGCGCGTTACCAGCTATGTGCCTGTAATCCACGCCGATTACGCCTATGTCCGCTTTGACCTTACCATCAGCTGCTCCGACAACCAGTATCAGGCCGTAATTTCCAATCTCGACGGGGTCTCCCCCATTCACAGCCCGCTGCGACTTACCGCAAAAGACAATGAACGCATTGCAGCAAAGGAAGTCCTGATCAAGGCTGAAAACAGTAAGAAAAAGCGGGGCGAAATGGAAGATGAACTTAAACTCCTGAAAGCCGATAACGACGGGATCAATACCGCAATGTACAACCTGCTCGGGAGCATTAAGCAGTACACTAATTAAGTCCTTTCCACTTCGCTAAGACCATTTCGGCGATAATTTCATATCCTTTGTCAGATGGATGCAGACCGTCGTAGGTCATGTTGATCGCCTCCGGAGGATATGGATATTCGTCTTTTTCGGGGTCGAATGGAATGTTGGTGTAGTCAGGATATGTATAATTCTGGTATTGACCGGTCTGTGGATTTTTCAGCCTTTTGAATTTGACCATATTCTCGTGCGTCATCCCGCTTTCGTGATACAAATCCACCACTGAAAACTTCTCTTTCAACCCTATTTCCAAAATTGCATTCGCAACCTGTTCCAGCGTCTGATCACGTTTTGGTTTATACGATCCGTATGCATTGTTTTTAGCATTATTGATATAAACAAAATCGCCGCGCTGCATGGGAGTGATCAAAATAATATCGGCATTCCTGTTCAAATCGCGCAGCTTGTTCGTAATCACCCTGAATGCGCCGTATACGGTCGACGCGCCATTCTGGTTATCGTAATCGGCCATGGTACCGATCGGCTTGCCTTGCCACCAGTCGTTTGTTCCCAGGAAAATGGTATATACATCCGCCTTCACCAGTCCAAGCGACTCGATTCTCTCTGCGATATTAATAGAAGTCCATCCATTGTGTCCCTGGTTGATGTACTCGATATCGGGATGTTTTTCGGTGATCAGGCTGAGGTATCCTTTGGTAACGCGGTTACCGGTTTCATCTTTATGATCATTCAGGTAAGTAATGGAATCGCCGATTGCCACCCAGGTTATTTTTGCCGGAGCCGCACTGAAACATACAGCTGCCAGCAACAGCAGCAGGAAAACACTTTTTTTCATTGGAATAAAGAAGTTCAAGACCGAATAGAGGAATGCATAAGTGCCGTCATTCTACTTATCTCACCAAAATTTCTCGTAAATAGCAAAATGAAAGCCAGTCGCTTCTCAAACCAACCAACCGCTTGCCGCTCATGAAAAAAGTGCTGCTCCCATTGATCTTCCTCATTGCGTTTCAAGCTGTAAAGCCCGCTTTTGCGCAGGACATGCAGGAAAAATACCGGCCTCAATTTCACTTTTCACCCAGGTCCAACTGGATGAACGATCCCAATGGAATGGTCTTCCACAATGGCACTTACCACCTTTTCTTTCAGTACTATCCCGATGATAAAGTGTGGGGACCAATGCACTGGGGGCACGCTACCAGCAAGGATCTGGTATCCTGGAAGGAGCAACCTATTGCTTTGTATCCCGATAGTCTGGGTTATATTTTTTCAGGAAGTGCGGTCGTAGATGCTGCGAATACATCGGGTTTTGGCCAAGACGGCAAAGCACTGCTGGTTGCCATTTTTACACACCATAATCCCGTACTTGAAAAACAAAAAACAGGCAAACACGAATACCAAAGTCTGGCTTACAGCCTTGACGACGGGAAAACGTGGACGAAATACAGCGGTAATCCGGTACTGCCAAACCCCGGTATTACCGACTTCCGCGACCCGAAAGTGAGCTGGTACGAGCCGCAGAAGAAGTGGGTTATGACCTTAGCCACCAAAGATCGGATTACATTCTATTCCTCCCCAAACCTGAAAGACTGGACAAGAGAAAGTGAGTTTGGCGCAAATGAAGGCGCGCACGGCGGAGTGTGGGAGTGTCCCGACCTGTTCCCGATCATGCACAATGGAAAACAGGTCTGGGTACTTATCGTGAACATCAATCCGGGGGGACCGAACAAGGGTTCTGCCGGCCAATATTTCCTCGGAGAATTTGACGGAAAAACCTTCAAAGCAAATTCCGCGGAAACGAAATGGCTGGACTTCGGTGCAGATAACTATGCAGCTGTGACATTTGCTAACACCGGAAACCGGCGCATTCTGATGGGCTGGATGAGCAATTGGCAATACGCGAACCAGGTGCCGACGCACCCGTGGCGCAGTGCGAACACAGTCGCGCGCGAGCTGGGATTGAAAACCGCAGGCAAAGAAATGTACCTCACCTCAGTACCGGTGAAAGAGCTTGATCTGCTCGGCAGCGGCGGTTTTTCGGAGAAAAGTCTGCAAGTGAAAGGCGAAACAAACCTGACAGCCAAAGCAAAAAACAGCACCGGCTTGTTCAGGCTTGATTTCGATGCAAACGCGACAGCAGATTTCAGTATAGTACTGTCCAATAAGGCCGGCAATGAACTCACGATCGGCTACGATAAAGCTGCTAATCAGTATTACACCGATCGTTCGAAATCCGGCAAAGTCGATTTTGAAAAAGGTTTTGGGGTCAAACATACCGCTCCACGCATTTCCAAAGACAAAAACATCTCAGTTACGCTCGTCGCAGATGCCGCTTCTATTGAGCTTTTCGCAGACGGCGGTCTCACCGCAATGACGGAAATCTTTTTCCCGGACGAACCCATGTCGGAGCTGCGCGTGAAGTCTGTGTCGGGAACTACATTATCCAACCTGAAATACTCAAAACTTAAATCTGCATTGTAAATGCTCAGTTGTGCAGGATATGAAGAAGCGCATTGTAAGCGGTTTCAAGTTCCAGCGCATTAGAGAATGCAAGCGGCTTTCGCTCTATTTTTCGCAATTCGATTTTGCCAAACAACAAAAAGCACCGGCGCCAGTATTTCGACCGGAATGAAAAAGTTAAATGGAAAAGGCGGTAATCCGTAATTATAAAGCGACAAGAGACGAGCAATGCCGCCCAAACAAATTACACCACAGATGATCCTCAATGCACTTGCCTGCTTTTCAATGGTCGGAAGAATCGCGTAAATGGAAATGCCCAGGCCGACAGAAATCCCATTCAGAAACCTGAGATTGCTGTCTAATAACACATAGTCCGGCGACTTTATACTCCGGTAAAGCGGGTTATCAATGCCCAGCAAACCCAGAATACCCGTGAGCAGCGGGGCCAATGCTGCAATGGCGAGAACGATCTGAAATATTCTTCTGCTGCGCCGGTTTGTATCTGACATGCTGTGGTGGATTAAAGCACAATTCGCCGCCAAAGCATTAAAACCGTTCCAATTCGGCACATTGCTTTCCGGATATTCTTGCTTAATCAGGTGTTAATCTCGTCTTTTGCTGCCGATATTATGATAACAAAAGGAACTCCCGCTGGAACCGCCACAGGTGCGGCCCAGCAAACTGCCTACTCCGTTCTGTATTCAATCAGTCTGGCGCATTTGCTTAATGATATGTTGCAGGCGGTTATCCCGGCAATTTACCCATTGATCA
>NZ_JBHYGF010000136.1:0-9685 GCF_051859145.1 Dyadobacter sp. | reverse complement strand
GTCCTTGGATGTTGCCGCCGCTGCTGGTGAATTCTGGATCAATGTATTTGCTGGCAGTGTAAATATTGGCCAGGTTACGTCCGTACAAGCCAAAGTAGACCGACTTCACCGTTTTATTGGCCAGCGGCAGGCTGTACCCGAAGGTAACCTCGCGCAGCTTCACAAAGGTTGCGTCGAAGATCGTCTGCGGGGTGGGGCCGCTGTATTCTCCCCGTGCCCAGGCCTGTGCGGTAATACGCGTATCGTTTTGGGAAGTGTTGGTCACCGAGTAAGTGCCGTCCGCATTGTAAGTCACGGTACCTTTCACACCTTCAAGCACCACGCCCGTTTCGCGTACATTGTTAACAGCCGTTTTTTCCAAAACACCCGCATACATCCCTACTTTATAGGTTTGCGAGAAGAATTTCCCACCCACGCGACCGTCTACCAGAAATCCCAGGTTGAAGTTTTTGTAGGTAAAATTATTCTGGAAACCGAACAGGTATTTCGGCAAAACACTGCCTAGCGGCGTCAGTTGCTGTCCGCGGTCGTAAGTACCATCGGCTTTGATCACTTTTTGTCCGTCGGCAGCGTAGATGAAATCGTTGCCCAGGATCTGGCCGTAAGGCTGACCTTCTCTCGCCACCAACGTAACCAGGCTGTTGGCTAGCTGGAATGTATTCACACCCGGCGCGAGCTGGATTACCTTGTTGCGGTTACGAGACCAGTTCAGGCTCGAATTCCATTCAAATCCACTCGCGCGGATCGGCGTACCCGTCAAAGTCACCTCAATTCCTTTGTTATTGATCTTACCCGCATTGATCACCTTCGAATCGTAGCCGAATGCAGAGGATACCGGGATGTTGATGATCTGGTTGCGGCTTACATTGTCGTAGTAAGTTATGTCCAGTCCCACACGGTTTTTGAAAGCCTGCAAGTTGATCCCCGCTTCCCACGAGCTCGTGATTTCGGGTTTCAGGTTCTGGTTGTTTAATTGATTTGGTAATCTGTAAGAAGCCAGTCCGTCGAAAGATTGGGTCGCTTCATAAGCGCGCTGCAACTGGTAAGGATCGGTATCATTACCCACCTGCGCCCAGCCGAGACGAACTTTGGCAAAATCCAGCCAGTTCACATCTTTTACACCATTCAGCTCGCTCAAGATCAAACTGGTGGTAAGAGAAGGATAGGCGAAAGAATTTCTGCCAATTGGCAAGGTGGACGACCAGTCATTACGTAACGTACCGTCGAGGAACAGCAAGCTTTTCCAGCCCGCCGAGAAGCTCGCGAACACCGAGTTGATCTGCTTGCGGTATGCATTTGAATTAACCAAAACAGAGCTCGCATTCTTCAAGTTGTAATACTGAGGAATGATCAGCCCGCCTTGCGTAACCGCGTCGCTGATGCGGCGGCGCTGGCTCATGATGTTACCACCTGCATTCACATTCAATGAAATATCCCCCCAGCTCTTATTTGCCGAAGCCAGCAATTCGTAGTTGAACTCACTGAAATTGTTGTTGTACTCCTGGTACTGCGATTGCGTCCTGGAATAAACGGCAATGCGGTCCTGGTACTGATACTGGTACACATCTGCATTCACTTTGCCGCTCACTTTCAGCCAGTCATTTACATCATACACGAGCCCCACATTTCCGTAAAAACGGTCGCGGTTTTCTTCCAGGTAACTTTCGTAAGCCGACCAGTAGGGGTTGTCGATAAACTTCGCAGCCTCACCCGCCGGTGTATTCTGGTAACCGCTGCGTTTCCAGAGGATCTGGCTGCCGTCGGCGCGCTTGTAGTTTTTCAGCTTGTCGTAATCCACCTGTACCTGTCCCCATTGAAATGCTTCCAGGATAATATTCCGGTTAGTAGCACCGGTCCATGGCCGACCGGTCGACTGGTTTTTGATGTAATTGAAATTATTATAAAACTTCAGCTTACCCAGCTGCGTCGAGCCTGAGAAGTTAATGGAGTTACGCTTTAATGAAGAATTTGGAACAGTACCTTTTACATTCTTATTGGTGTAAGAAAGCCGGTAAGTAGAGTTCGCATTCCCGCCGCTCACAGACAAACTGTTGGTATTAGAAACCCCGGTCTCAAAAAATGCATGCACATCGTTTTTGGGATAAGCCCAGGGCTGCGGTTTCAGGTATTCTGCGGTATTTTCCGGGTCCAGGTTGTACCAATGCAGAACGGGCGTTCCATCCAGTTTTGGTCCCCAGCTTTCATCCACGGCGTATTCGGCGATGTTATATTCGGTACCATTGATGGTTGCTTTCTGGAAGGTCGGGTTAAAACCGCCGCCGTACAGCTGCTGGCGCTCCGGCAGGCGCACGATGTTTTCGAATTCAATGCCGGTGTTCAGCGTCACATTTACTTTGCTGTTTTCCTTGCCTTTTTTGGTGGTAATCAAAATCACTCCGTTTGCCGCGCGGGTACCATAAAGTGCCGCCGCCGACGGACCTTTCAGTACCGATACATTCTCGATATCGTCCGGGTTAAGGTCCTGGATCATGTTACCTACGTCTTTCCCGCCGCTTCCCGAGCTGGTGGCCGCGCTGTTCAGATCTGCATTGTCGATCGGCGTACCGTCGATCACGTAAAGCGGCTGGTTATTACCTGAGATAGAGTTGATACCCCGGAGCAAAACCCGAGACGATCCGCCCATATTACCGCCCGAGGAAGTTACCTGCAAGCCCGCTACCCGGCCCGATAATGCGCTGAGTGCATTGGTCGGCCGCGTTTGCAGCGCCTCGCCTTTAATCTCCTGCACCGCGTAGCCCAGTGCCCGTTTTTCACGGGAGATACCCAGTGCAGTCACTACAACTTCATTCAGGATCTTCGTGTCTGGCTTCAATGCGATGGTAATGCGGTTGCTGTTGCCGATTGTTACATCCTGCGCCAGGTAACCGATGAATGAAACGACGAGTACAGACGCATCATCGGCCACATTAAGACTGAAAGAACCGTCTGCTTCCGAGAGCGTACCTGTGGAAGTACCTTTTACCGCCACCGAAGCACCGGGCAGCGGACTGTTGTCATTGGCGTCGGTGATAATCCCCGTGACGACCCGCTGCTGCGCCTGGGCCACAACAGCCGAGAGGAACGCCAGCACAAAGAGATATAGAATTTTGTTTTTCATAATTGGATTTTATAGAGAGTAGTTGGACAGTACTTTGGAGTGGATTGCTATTGTTGTTTGTAGCTGCATTTAAATTATATTTTACACTAAGCAGTTTTATAGAAATATTATTTGGTATTTAATCTGGAAAGTAAATTTATTTTAGTACTACTAAGTTAATCTTCTGCAAAGGTATTAAAAACCGGTTAAAACTTTATTATCTATCGAATTAATAGAGTAAATAAATTAATTGTGTTATTCCCTGATTGCAGACTAACAACAATCCGCACTTTCTGGTGCCGAAGAAGGGAAAATCTTTGACTTAAATTAAGGAGAGAATTATCTGCTGAATGGAGTGGAGGAAAACTATTGAAGGATTTGTAAGTTTATACAAAAGAAAATGCCGGCCCACTACGGGCCGGCATTTTGCCTTATTCACATAACTACTAACTCTAATTCCAGCCACCGCCCAATGCGCGGTAAATGTTTACGGTTGCATTCATCTGCTGCATCTTCGTTTCAATGAGGTCGAATCTTGATTCCAAAGCCTCACGCTGGGTTAATAAGACCTCCACATAATCCGCCCTTGCCGAGGTGAACAGACGGTTCGCAATGTTAGTCGATTCGGTTAATGCAGCCACTTCGCGCGTTTTGGTTTCGTAGCTTTGTTGCAGGTTGTTAATGTTAGATAACTGGTTCACAACCTCAATGTATGCATTCAAAACCGTGCGCTCGTAATTGTAAATGGCCTGAATCTGACGTGCGTTGGCGCTTTTGTAGGTGGCCTGGATCGCATTCTTGTTGATCAACGGGCCAGCCAGATCGGCTATCAGCGTTGACATCAGGGATTTGGGAATGTTGCCCAGATAGATCGGGTTAAATGCATTCAAACCCACAGACGCATTCAATCCCAAAGAAGGATAGAAATTGGCTCTTGCAACAAGCACATCCAGTTTCGAAGCTTCCAGATCTTGTTCCGCTTGTCTTACATCCGGGCGGTTCTCCATCAGTTGTGACGGAATTCCTGCCTGGATCACTGCCGGCACGATGCTTTCAAAATTTGTGCTTGATCTGAGTACAGGCTGCGGATATCGTCCTAAAAGGAAATTGATCCGGTTTTCTGTTTCAACAATCCGCTGACGAATGGCATACTGGCGGTTTTGCGTATTCAACACCTGTGCTTCAAACCTGCGCACAGCCAGTTCGGTTACCCGTGTCGCTTCTTTCTGCATCTTCACGATCCGCAATGCATTGGTTTGAATCTCAATGTTCTGCGTAACAATGTTTAACTGCGTGTCCAGCGCCAGAAGCTCGTAGTAAGAGTTGGCGATTTCGGATACCAGGTTGGTCATCATGAAATTTTTACCCTCAATTGAAGACAGGTACCGGTTCACAGCTGCCTTTTTTGCATTCCGCAGCTTGTGCCAGATATCCACTTCCCAGCGCGCATAAGCGGCTACCACAAAGTCGGGCAGCGGCTCCGGCGTTTCTCTTCCGGGTTTAATCTCGGTCGTGGCTTCGCTTGATCCTACCTGCGTGTAGCGGCCTGCTTTCTCAATCCCGGCACCGCCGCGCAGCCCTACAAACGGAAGGTACTCTCCTTTGCGGGCGCGGATTTCCTGACGCGATATTTCGATTTCCTGCAAGGTGATATTCAGCTCCTGGTTGTTTTTGAAAGCTGTGTCAATCAATGCATTCAGTTGAGGATCCGTGAAGTAATCCTTCCATCTCATTTTTCCTGCATTGGCAGTGGAGTCAGCTGTTTGTCCGTCCACGTAAGTGGCCGCCAGGTTTTTGTTCGGCGATCTTTGCACCAGCGACGGCGCGTTGCAACCTGTGTAAGCCAGGGCACTGATGGTGATCCCGACCCAGGTCAATATTCTTTTATTGCTCATCATTTTGGGTTTCTTGAGTATGGGGAAAAACATCGACTGCGTGGACGAATTGTTCGGAAAGTGAACCGTCTTCTTCATCTTTGATCATTTTCCGACCGTCGGCCATTGTGCCAAAAATGTAGTACAACCCAGGGATAATAATCACCCCGAAGATGGTTCCGAAGAGCATACCGCCCATTGCAGATGCACCGATCGTACGGTTACCAATTGCACCCGCACCAGTGGCAATGATCAGCGGGATCAAACCGGCCACGAATGCAAATGATGTCATCAAAATCGGACGGAAACGCACCTTCGCACCTTCGATCGCAGCATTGAGAATGGTTTCTCCCTGCTGCCGCTTCTGCACGGCGAATTCTACGATCAGTACCGCATTTTTACCCAACAACCCGACAAGCATGATCAAGCCGATCTGTGCATAGATATTGTTTTCCAATCCCATCATTTTCAGCAAAAGGAATGAACCGAAAACCCCAACCGGCAGCGATAGCACAACCGCAAACGGGATAATAAAGCTTTCATACTGGGCTGCCAAAACGAAGTACACGAATGCAAGTACAATCGCAAACACCACCAGCGACTCATTTCCACGGATCGATTCGTCATAAGAAAGACCTTCGAATGCGATATCGTAGCCTTGTGGCAATGTTTTGGCTGCAACTTCGCGGATCGCCTCAATCGCGTCGGCAGTAGTGTAGCCTTTGGCAGGAAGTCCCTGGATTGCAGCAGAGTTGTAAAGGTTGAAACGCGTGATCTCGTTCGGGCCCTGACCTTTTTTCAATGTCATGAAAGATGAGTAAGGCACCATTTCGCCTGCGTCATTTTTTACAAACAATTTCAAAAGATCGGAGGGAAGCCTTCTGAAACTTGGGTCTGACTGCACGTACACTTTAAAGAACTGGTTAAATCTTGTAAAACCCTGTTCGTATGTACTACCGATCATAATGTTCAGGTTGTCCATTGCTTTACCAATCGACACGCCTTTTTGCATCGCAAGCTGGTTATCGATCTGCAATTCATACTGCGGATAGTTGGCAGCGAAGAAGGTGAACAAGCCCGTCAGCTCAGGACGTTTTGCCAGATCTTCCATGAATTTCTTGTTGATCTTGTCAAATTCAGCGTAATCGGTGTCAGAAGTTTTATCCAGAAGACGCATTGAAAAACCACCTGAGGTACCAAAACCAGGGATCGCTGGTGGCTCGAAGAATTCGACTACAGCACCGAGTCCGCGCGTTTCTTTTTCCAGTTCTTCCATGATCTCTTTCACATTCTGCTTGCGGTCGTGCCAAGGTTTCAGGTTGATCAAACAGGTTCCTGCATTGGAACCGCGACCTTCCGTCATAATCTCGTAACCTGCCAGAGAGGAAACCGACTCAATTCCTTCCACTTCCTCGCATATCTTTTGAAGACGGCGTGAAACTTCATTGGTTTTTTCCAAAGTAGATCCCGGAGGTGTCTGGATAATCGCATAAATCGTACTCTGGTCCTCATTTGGGATAAAACCTGCGGGCAGAATTTTATTCACAAACACAATTCCTGCACAGAAACCCAGCAGCACAACCCAGGTCACAACCCTGCGGCTCACAATGCGTTTCAGCAGACTTACATATCTTCCTGTCAGCTTGTCAAATGACCGGTTGAAACCGTCGAGCGCTTTGGTCAGAATGTTTTTCTTCTTCGGGTGACCGTGGTGATTTTGTAATAACATCGCGCACAAAACCGGCGTGAGCGTCAAGGCGATCAATGCCGAGATTACGATAGAGCTGGCCATAGTAATGGAGAACTGGCGATAGAATGTTCCCACCGGACCGGACATGAACGAAATCGGAAGGAATACCGAAACCATAACAGCTGTGATCGCGATAATAGCTCCACTGATCTCACCAAGTACTTTTTTAACCGCATTAAATGGAGAAATCCCCGGCTCTTCCTCAAACTTCGCATGGACGGCCTCGACGACGACAATCGCATCATCGACCACAATACCAATTGCAAGTACCAATGCAAAAAGCGTGATCAGGTTAATCGAAAGGCCAAAACCCTGTATCACAAAGAAGGCCCCGATCAGCGAAACCGGCACAGCCAGGATCGGGATCAATGTAGAGCGCCAGTCGCCAAGGAATATGAATACCACCAGGGCAACAAGGATAAATGCATCGCGCAAGGTGTCGATAACCTGCTCGATCGACGCGTCGAGGAACTGCGAAACGTCATAGCTGATCTTGTAATCCACGCCCGGAGGAAAGGATTCTTTCATCACGTCGAGCTTCTTTTTCACCTCTTCAATTACGTCGCTCGCATTACTTCCATAGTTCTGGCGCAATACGATCGCGGCTGACGGGTGACCATCCAAGTTGGAATAAATGTCAAAGAATTCAGACCCTAACTCCACTTTGGCAATGTCACGTAAGTGAACACTTTCACCCTGTGCATTGGCACGGACAATGATGTTTTCGTATTCTTCCGGCTTGTCGTAGCGGCCTTTGTAAGTAAGTACATATTCCAGCGACTGGGCTGCGATACCCGAGCTTTGTCCGATACGTCCCGGGCGACCCACGATACTTTGTTCGCCCACCGCCTTCATTACTTCTTCCGTCGAAATGTTGTAGGCACGCATACGCTCGGGATTCAGCCAGAGACGCATTGCATATCTTCTTGATCCTAATATCTGCGCTCTTGCAATCCCCTTGGTCCGCTGGATTTCGGGGATCATTTTTACCGTAGCGTAGTTGAAAAGGAATTTTTCGTCAATGCTTTTTTCCTTTGAATAAAGGTTAACGTACATCAACATACTGGGCTGCACGGGCGAGATAATAACCCCTTCGCGTTGTACCAGTTCAGGTAAAAGCGGCATTACCTGGTCTACCCGCGTTTTTACCCGAATTACGGCAACGTTCGGGTCGGTACCGGGCTCGAAGATGATCCTGAGCGTCGCCTCCCCCGCACTCGTTGCATCGGTAGCAATGTACCGCATATCCTGAACCCCGTTAATAGCTTGTTCAAGGGTGATCAATGTCGATTTTACCAAAACGTCGGCACTCGCACCAGGGTAGGCGATGAAGATGTTGACGGTGGTAGGGGCAATGTCCGGGAACTGGGAAATGGGTAATTTCTCAATCGCCAGGATGCCTATAAATACGATCATGATCGAGATCACGATAGCAAATACAGGTCTTCTTATGAATTGATTGAACATGTCTTTTTGTGCTTTTTAAGATACCTGACTATTCAGCGTACAGACTTAGGTTGGAGATCACGGAATCAGGTTTCACGAATGTCGAGTGGATCTTTTCGTTTTCTTTTACCTGACGAAGCCCTTCAAGGAGGATTTTATCGTCTGCCTTCAAGCCCGACTTCACCACGAAAATGTGCGGAAGCTCGGCTTCGATCTGAATCTCCCGCGAGCGGATCTTATTGTCTTTATCCACCACATACACGTATTTCTTTTCCAGCACTTCGAAAGTGGCTTTCTGCGGGATCAGCAATGCATTTTTCATAGGCACAGTCACCAGGATGTTACCTGTTTCACCGTGTCTTAAAAGTCGGTTTGGGTTAGGAAATGTGGCCCTGAATGCGATGTTACCGGTTTCGTTATTGAAATCTGCTTCAATCGTTTTCACGGTTCCCATTCAGCATGCCGGCAGTGGCTTCGTTGGCTTTGTAATCCAGGTATTCGGCTTCGGGAACATTGAAATAGACCCACATTTCGCTGTTATCTGAAAGCGTTGTAAGCAAATCGCCTTCGTCCAGAAGACTTCCCAGCCTTACCTGGAAGTGGTCCATAATCCCGTTGAAAGGCGCCCTGATTTCAGTAAAGCCCAGGTGCGTGGTGGCAAGTCCGAGTTCTGCTTTGGCTTTGTCGAGTTTCGCTTTGGCCAATGCGAGCTCATTTTTGGAAACCACATTGCTATCGGCCAGCGCTTTGGTGTTTTTAAATTCAATCTCTGCAAAATTGGCCTCCGCCTGTGCTTTCTGCTGTTCCGCCTGGTAAAGCATCGGCATGATCTTGAACATCAGCTGCCCTTTTTTGACAGACTGTCCTTCGTCCACATAGATATTTTGCAGGTAACCTTTTTCCAATGCGCGCAGCTCAATGTGGCTGATCGCCCGGATCTGGCTTACATATTCCTTTGTGACCAATGTGTCTTTTTGAAGGGGGCTTGTAACGAGGAATTTCACTTCTTCCTCTTTCTCTTCCTTTTTGGATTCACAGCCTGTTTGCACAAACAATGCGCACAAGCTCATGAACATCAGAATTCTCTTCATGGTAGTTAACTTTTTGAAACAATATGATTTTGTTGGGGAATGCTTTTTCACAAGGGGGCTCGGATCAGTTATAATGCTTTACAAAAAGCGCACACTAACCTTAATGGGGTGTTAAAAACGAATTAAAAACCTGTTAAAAACACAGGTACCCGCGCTGGATAGCCGTTTGAAGAGATTGTATATTCCTAATGTGCTATAATTTCCTTCGATGCTGCTATTATCGAAAATCGCTGCGGATTGCCTCTTCCCGAATTCTAATCTGGTTCTAATTATTTCCTAATAAGTATTAGAAAATATACCTGCGCTACTATCTTTGCGACCGTTTAATTAATCTAAATAAGTATGAGTCGTTTTTATAAATATTTACTTTTTCTAAGCTGCCTGGTGTCTCAGGCTGTGTATGCGCAGAGTAGTAATGGTACCATTC